>NZ_CP113061.1:900000-1012500 GCF_026625745.1 Asticcacaulis sp. SL142
TGCCCACCAGCACCGAGCAACCGACCGCCAGCCCCATTGGGACCATGAACACCAGTGAGGCAAAATTGAGCACTATGGCCCATTGGGCGACCGCGACTTCGGATATGCGTCCGGCGAAAAAGGTCATGCCCGCAAAGGCAGTGACTTCGATAAAATAGGATGCGCCCGCGGCGTAGCCGACATGGCGCTGCTCTCTGGCCGCCGCCGGATCAGGGGCGTGTTTGCGCAATATGCCGTAGTCACGCGCCTGCGGCAGGCGCAAGACATAGATCAGCATCAGAACCATGATGAATATGCGCGCAATAAAGGTTGAGACCGCCGCCCCCATCGCGCCGTCAAAGGCCTCAAGACCCTCAACCTGCCCCGGCACCAGCAGGATCAGAAGCGCCACATTGAGCACGTTGCCTGCCATGTTCATGTACATGGTCTGGCGTGTCTTGCCCAAGGCCTCTAAGAACTCAGAACAACCGATGGACACCATATAAAAGGGCATCGAAATGGCAAACAAAATCAGCGGATTGCGCGCCCCTTCTGCCAGAGATTGCGTCACCGTATGATCGAGCAGATACGGCCCCGCCAGCAGTAGCAAGAACATAGACCCCAGCCCTAAAGCCAGTGCATAGCTCATCCCACGCTGAAAGACCGCACCAATCCGGCCCGTTTCGCCTGCGCCCAGATAGTGGGAGGTTTTGACCTGTAAACCGACCAAAAGCCCGATAGACGTCACCAGAAATATGCTGGTCGGCGCCCAGGCCATCGAATGGTAACCCAGCTCCTTAGAGGAATAATGGCCAACAATCACCGTATCGGCCAGCCCCATCAGCATGATCGACAGGCGCGAAATCACCACCGGCCACGCCAGAGTGTAAAGCTCAGTGAAGGCCGCTTTATAGGAATGGAAGGTTGGTGTCGGCAGAAACGGTTTCATGCCGCGCTCATAGCCGAGTTTGCCACCCGCATCAATTGACGGCGAGACGGTTACTGTCAGGAACTGTCATCAGGCATGAAAAAAAGGACGGCGTGAGCCGTCCTTTTCACATTAATCACCAAGGCTATCAGGCGGCCTTAGCGGCCTTTTGCTTGAGGCTGTGCATCCGCTCGGCCACCAGGAACGACAACTCCAACGCCTGATCGGCATTGAGACGCGGGTCGCAGTGCGTGTGGTAGCGGTCGCCCAGATCTTCTTCCGACAGGGCAAAAGCACCACCGGTACATTCGGTGACGTTCTGACCGGTCATTTCAAGATGCAGACCGCCGGGGTGAACGCCCTCAGCCGCCGCCACATCGATGAAGGAGCGGACTTCCGACAGAATGCGATCAAATGGACGGGTCTTATAGCCATTATTGGCCTTCACGACATTGCCGTGCATCGGGTCAATCGACCAGACCACCGGCACGCCGTGGGCCTTGGTGGCCGCCATCAGGCGCGGCAGACGATCACCGACCTTATCCGAACCAAAGCGGCCAATAAGCGTCAGACGGCCCGGAATGGCTTCGGGGTTGAGGGTATCGATCAACCGCTTAAGGTCATCAGGCTCTAAGGTCGGGCCACATTTGACGCCGATCGGGTTCTTGATGCCCTTCATGTAGTGCACATGGGCGCCGTCCAGTTGACGGGTGCGCTCACCAATCCACAGCATATGGGCCGAGGTGTCGTACCAGTCACCGGAGGTCGAATCCACCCGCGTCATCGCCTGCTCATAGTTGAGCAGCAAGGCTTCGTGCGAGGTGAAGAAATCGACCTGACGGATTTCCTGCGCCTTTTCAGACGTAATGCCGATGGCCGACATGAACGACAGGGTTTCACTGATTTTATCGGCCAGTTCGCGGTAACGCTCGCCCTGCGGAGACCCCGAAACAAAGCCCAATGTCCACTTATGGATATTATAGAGATCGGCATAGCCGCCCGTTGCAAAGGCGCGCAGCAGGTTAAGGGTCGCCGACGACTGATGGTACGCCTTTAACAATCTTTGTGGATCAGGCAGACGCGCTTCTGGGGTGAACTCCATGCCATTGATGTTGTCACCACGGTAAGACTGCAAGGTCACATCGCCAATGGTTTCCACCGATGATGAGCGCGGCTTACCAAACTGACCGGCAATACGCCCGAGTTTAACCACCGGCTTACCACCGGCAAAGGTCAGCACGACCGCCATTTGCAGGATAAGCCGGAAGGTATCGCGGATATTATCGGCGGAAAACTCCTTAAAGCTTTCGGCGCAATCGCCGCCTTGCAGCAGGAAGGCTTCACCGGCGGCGACCTTACCCAGATGCGAGGTCAGACGACGAGCCTCACCGGCAAACACCAGCGGCGGCAGGGTGCTGAGTTCGGCCTCAACAGCCGAAAGTGCGGCCTGATCCGGGTAGTCGTCCGGAATGTGAAGGGCGGGATGCGACCGCCAGCTTTGGGGAGACCAGTTCTTTACCATATCCAACACTTTCATGAAAATGCGCCCCTCGCGGCGAACCTTTTCATTTGTATTACGCTTAAAGAAAAAATATCCGGCGTCATGCCGGATGTTGTGTGAGAATTGCCGTATCCGTCTTTATGTATAACATCCGAACTTTAGCGAAGCAAATGTTCAGTAAAGTCAAATGTTTATAGTTTATTTTGATACATTATCACCTGTAACGACGCTTTTTGCGCCATCAGGGCAATAAATACCGACATAGCTGCCAGTGCCAGAAACCACTCCTGCCACAAGCCAAAGCTTAGAAAAGCAAAGACAAAAAACGCCGTCATCGTGGCCAGCATATAGGGTTTAGGGTCGGTCCATAACAGGTGATCCGGGCTGATTATTTGCGCATCAGGCGCCTTACCCACACGGCGGATGCTGACCAGCCACAGAACCGCGACCAGTACCAGCCCGACATAGCCCAGTTCAAGGGCCGCCTGAACCGGCATATTATGGGGATGAAGCGGAATGTGCGGGCTAAACATCCGGCTGGTATCAAAGCCCCAGCCCATCAGCGGCTTTTCAAACAGACGGTTGGCGGCATATTCCCAGATTTCAACTCGCGCCAGCCACGACGGCGGCAAATTACCTTTCAAGGCGATGAGCCAGCCCTGCTCATGGGCAAACTTGATCAACAGTGGGAAGCCTAAAATCACGCCATAGACCATAATGGCAATGTATTTTTCGATGCCAACACCGCGCAGGGTTGACCACCGGCGGGCGACAAAAAAGATAATAACAGACGCCACCAGCGCCAGGGTCGGCGCATTAGCTCCGGTAAAAAACGGGGCAATGGCGACCGAAGCCGTCAGTAAAACGCGCGGCAGATTGGCACCCGTCTGGTTGAAATAGAGCATCATTGGCCAGTAGATCATCATCAGGCCATAGCTCATCAACGATATTTTGACGACCGCCAGATCAGGCCGGATCGGCATACCCAAGGCTTCGGCCAGCGCCATATAAACCCGCGCCTGCGTTAAGGCTTCAAATAGCGCCAGTCCCGCCAGAAACAAGGCCCCCCATGTGAACCCCTTCATCAGATTTTGAGCATCGGGAAGGGACAGCCTAAACCCGGCAATCACCACCGGCACATAACAGACGGCCTGCAAACACGCCTTAAGCCAGACCAGCTTTTCATAGGTTTCATAGTCCGAAAAGTCTGCCCCTTCGGGCACCGACGCGCGATATAATATCCACATCAGAGCCAGCCCAAGGGCGATCACAGGCCCAAGGATCACCCCGGCATGTCGCCACATCCCGATGCATAGCAAACCCGCAAAGGTCGCCGGCAGGATATAACCCAAAGGCGACGCAAAGGTGCATAACAGAAATAGAAGCAGCATCCCTGTGAACACGATACGCATATAAAGGCTGGCTTTCAGGCCCGTTACAGCCCCTGATACAGACGCCGACTCAGCCGGAGCCATGCTGCGCAACTCCATATCAATGGGGGTCAGGGCCTGTAACTTCATCCGGTCAGACCCGTTTATCCTTTAAGGTCACAAATTCCTCCGCGGCCGTGGGATGGACCGCGCACGTCGCATCCCACTGCGACTTGGTCAGGCGCGCCTTGACGGCAATACCGGCCATCTGAATGATTTCGGCAGAATCGACGCCGACCATGTGGCATCCTAACACCACATCCGAGCCTTGCTCAACGATCAGTTTCATCAGGACGCGGGTTTCACCGCCGATGAAGGTCGTTTTCATAGCCCTGAAACGGGTGGTGTAGACATCGAACTTTATGCCCGCTTCGATCGCCTGCTGTTCGCTTAGGCCAACTGTGCCGATCTGCGGCTGAGAAAAGACCGCGGTCGGGATATTTTCGTAATCATAGGTCGTTGGGTTGTTCTTGAACGCGGTTTCAACAAAGGCCACGGCTTCGCGGATCGCCACCGGCGTCAAATTCATGCGGTTGGTAACGTCGCCTACCGCCCAGATATGATCGACGCAGGTGCGCGAATAGTTATCGACCTTAATGGCCCCATGCACTTCGATCTCACAGCCCGCAGCCTCAAGATTAAGCCCCTCGGTCTTGGGCTTGCGACCGGAGGCATAGAGCACCTGATCGGCCATCAGCTCTATGTCCGTATTCAGATGCACGCGGATACCATCTGGCGTTTTCTCAAGCTTTACCGGATCGGCGCGGGTCAGGATTTTGATGCCGCGCGCCTGCATTTCCATCGCCAGATGGTCGCGCACCTCATCATCAAAGCCGCGCAGGATCTGCTCGCCGCGATAGACCAGGGTGACATCGACCCCAAGACCGTTCAGCACGCCCGCAAATTCGACCGAAATATAGCCGCCGCCGACAATGATCACCGATTTGAGCATTTCAGGCAAATTGAAGACTTCGTTGGAGGAAATCGCATACTCCTGAACGCCCTCAATATGGCGCGGCAGGAACGGCCAGCCACCGACGGCGATCAGGATGGTTTTCGCCGTCACCTCATAGGGGGCCGAGCCGTCGCTGGGGGTCAGGGTCAGGGTATGCGGGTCTTTGAAGGCGGCGTGGGCAGCGATGATTTCGACACCATTGCGGGTCAGGTTACCGGTATAGGCTTGCGACAGGCGGGTCAGTTCTTTTTCGTTTGAGGCTTTGAAGGCATCCCAATCAAAGGCCGCCTCACCAATGTCCCACCCAAAGCCACGGGCATATTTGAGTTGTTCCGGCACTTCTGAGGCGTAGACCATGAATTTCTTGGGCACACAGCCGCGCAGGACGCAGGTGCCGCCGGGCCGGTCTTCTTCGGCAATCGCGACCTTAAGGCCCAGATTGGCCGACAGGCGGGCCGCGCGCACCCCACCGGAGCCTGCGCCGATCACAAACAAATCATAGTCGTAAGTCATTTTTTTCTCACAAAAGTGCGTACGCCCGGCGAACCTACCGACTGAGCCAGCGCCTCATCAATTTGCCAGCCATTGGCCCGCAGCCATTCGATCGCGTCACCAAAACCCCGCTCGGCGGCACTGAGGGCAATCTCGCCGTCGCCTGAAAACAGCATGATGCTGCGCAAATGCACCGCGTCTTTGGCGGTGAAAAATGTTTTCAGAAACGTCTTTTCAAGAATCTTCGGGGCCTTGGCGGTGTCGTGCATCAGCACGCATTTCTCCAGCCCGCCTTTCGAGACACGAAAGCGCGCCTGTTTGCCCTCAAACACCGTCAGATCGCCGTCACAGACGATTTTATATTTGGAGAACAATGACAAACACTTAGCTCCTTTAAGGTTCCAAAACCTTCACGCCATCATCCGTCCCCAGCAACGCAAATTCGGCCAGATCAAGGAAAAGGCCGTGATCGACTACGCCGGTCGTGGCTTTCAGGGCGGCGGCCAGTCCCGTAGGGTCATAAATCTGCCCACACGGTACGTCAAAAATAAGGTTCGCGCCGTCCGTTATAAAGGGCTGGCCGTTTTTTTTACGTAATGTCGGCACTTTCTGGATCTCAAACTCAGCCAGCACATCACAAATCCGGTTGACCGTGCCCTTATAGGCAAAGGGTTCAACCTCAATAGGCAGGGCAAATGCCCCCAGGGTTTTCACATGCTTGGCAGCATCGGCGATAACGATGCAGGTTTTGGCCTGCTCCCAGATCAGCTTTTCACGCAGCAATGCCCCGCCGCCGCCCTTGATCAGCGCCAGCCCCGGCCCGATTTCATCGGCCCCGTCGACACATAGATCGAGCGTGCCGACATCATTGATATCAAGGATAGCCAGGCCCAGAGACTGCGCCAGATTGGTCGTCTGCACTGACGTCGAAACTAAGGTCAGCTTCATGCCTGCCTTGACCTTATCGGCAAGGGCCTTGACGAAATGGGCGGCGGTAGACCCCGTCCCCAGCCCTACTTTCATGCCATCCTTGACGTATTCTATGGCGGCGAGACCCGATTGTTCTTTTTGCGTTTCGGCTGACATGAAATTCCTACTTTTTGCTGGCTTTTTCAGCGGATTTGACGGCTCGGAAATTAGCGGCCCAGCCCGGTTTTTCAGACTGACGCGAGCGGGCGAAGGCTAAAGCATCGGCGCTGACGTCTTCGGTAATCACCGACCCCGACCCGACCAAGGCACCCGCGCCGATGGTCACGGGGGCGACCAGCGACGAATTGGAACCAATAAACGCACCGTCACCAATGATAGTCTTATGCTTGAAGTAGCCATCATAGTTACAGAAAATCGTGCCTGCGCCGATATTGACCTTGGCCCCGACCTCGCCGTCGCCCAGATAGGCCAGATGGTTGGCCTTGGCACCCTCGCCAATGGTGACGTTTTTCACTTCGACAAAGTTGCCGATATGGACTTGCCTGCCCAGCACGGCCCCCGGCCGCAAACGCGCATAGGGCCCGACCAGAGCCCCCTCACCCACGACAGCGCCTTCAAGGTGGCTAAACGCGTGGATCACCGCACCGCTCTCGACCGTAACGCCCTCACCAAAGACAACATTGGGTTCAATCACCACACCGGGCGCAATCTTGGTATCCCAAGAGAACCAAACCGTATCGGGTGCCGTCATGGTCACGCCATCGCGCAGAAACGCCTGCCTAGTGCGGCCTTGCCAGACGGCCTCCATCATCGCCAGTTCGCCTTGAGCATTGACGCCGCCGACATCCTGTTCGGACGCAAACGTCACCTGCGGCATCAGATCACGCTTGCGCGCCAGAGCCACCACATCAGTCAGGTAATACTCGCCCTTGGCGTTGTCATTGGTGACCTCAGCCAACAGCGAAAACAGCACCGCGCAGTCACAGGCCAGCACGCCCGAATTACAGGCGGTAATGGCCAACTGCTCCTTATTGGCCTCCTTGGCTTCGACGATGGCATAAAGATTATGGTTCTGAGAGATCACCAACCGCCCATAGGCACCGGGATCAGCCGCTTCAAAGCCCAGCACAACCATTTCCGTGGTTTGGGCCATCTCAAACACCGGCAGCAGCACCTCAGCCGACATTAACGGGCAGTCAGCATAGGTGACAATCACCTGACCATCGAAATCAGCCAACGCATCCCGCGCCGCCAACACCGCATGACCGGTGCCGAGCGGCGGATCCTGAACGACCACATTCTGATCACCCACCCGCGCGCGGGCAGCAATACCCACCGACGGGCTGTGGTTACCGACCACCACAACCACGCGGTCACAGCCCAGATCGAAGGCCGCATCAATGGCGCGGTCGAGCATGGTACGCCCGCCAACCTTATGCAAAACCTTGGGCAGAGGCGACTTCATGCGCGTCCCCTGACCCGCCGCTAAAATCACCGCAGCCCGTTTGATGGTGGAATCTAAGCTCATATCGCGACTCATCTGTTGCAGCCTTACCGGATTTAGCCCAAAGCAGGGTCAAACACCATTACCTCACGAGTCATTATATGCCTGCCCTGCCCGATTTGCGCGATTATTGTCTGGCCTTCGATCTGGACGGAACTCTGGTCGATACGGCCCCGGATATCATCGGGACCTTGAACGACATTCTGAAAGAACATGGCGCAGAGCCCTTCCCGCACAGTGCCGCCCGCGCACTGGTCGGTAAGGGCGCGCGCTCATTGATACAGCGGGGTTTTGCCGCGGCCGGACTGTCGCTGACGCCAGAACAGGAAGACGCGATGGTGCCGCACTTTCTGGCGCTGTACCGGGAGCGTATCGACCATGAAAGCCAGCCGTTTGAGGGCGTTTTTGAGGCACTGGACATGCTTCGCACGGCGGGCGCGCATCTGGCGGTCTGCACCAACAAGCCCTATGATTTGTCCGTTTTGCTGCTCACGCGTATGGGCATGATCGAGCATTTCAAAACGGTGGTCGGTGCCGACAGCGTAACCCATAAAAAACCCGATCCGGAACACCTTAAGGCCTGCACCGATTTTATGGGCTTAACCCTCAATCAGTCCATACTGATCGGGGATTCAGAGACCGACTTTCTAACCGCCCGCAATGCCGGTGTGCCGTCGATACTGGTCAGCTTTGGCTATAACGACACGCCGGTGGCTGAACTTAAGCCCGACCGGCTTATCCACCATTTCCGCGAACTGCCCGATGCGGTCGCCGCCTGCCTCAAATAAAGGACTTGTCACCGGCGTTTTGAGCGGTTAAAGCACCGCTCCTCGCAATTGGTTCGGACTCGTAGCTCAGCGGGAGAGCATTCGCTTCACACGCGAAGGGTCACAGGTTCAATCCCTGTCGGGTCCACCATTTCCTCATTTTCTCCGAAAATTCAGAAATGCTTTTTTTCTGGCGCTCAGGGCCATAGGCCCTTGGCGGCGCGCAGCCTGCGCTCCCGCTTGGTCGCTAGTCGCTTCGCTTCGGCCATCTCACTTCAAAGTCCTTCGCTGCGCTCAGTGTACTTTGTCGTGTAATTATAAGCTCTATTGAAAGTTTACACGGACGGCCTCATCTTCGGAGTCGATCTTCAAGGAGCGACACCCATGGCCACTGCCGTTACCGACAATACCGCCGAAAGCCGCTTTGAACTGTCGGTTGAGGGCGAAACCGCCTATGCCGATTACCACGTCACCGGCGACACCCTCTATATCGATTACGTTTTTGCACCCGATGCCTTGCGCGGCACAGGCGCGGCGGGAAAGCTGATGCAAGGGCTGGTCGATATCGTCAGCACCCGCCCCCAGAAAATCGTACCCATCTGCGGTTATGCCGCCGCGTGGCTGAAGCGACATCGTCTTTGATTTTAGCGCATATTGCTTTTACGGCAAACACTTACCGCGCAAGGCTTTGAGCCCCTTTTAAGTCCTTTTGGTTAACCCTATAGTTACCACTGCGACCGATAGTCGCAGCATAGGTGAATCGTTTGATTATAAGGGACTCCGCGTGGCCAAAATTCTGTCGTCGCTCAAAGGTCGCATCCTGAGCGCAGTATTTGTCTGTATCGCCGCCGCCGTTGTGGTCACAGCCCTGCTCGATTTCGTGGCCATGAAAGGCCGGCTTGATGATCAGGTTCGCCAGCAACTGGAGTGGTCTTTAAGGGTCGCGGCCGATAAATATGCCGCCGTAGCGCCTGGAACACAAGTTGACACAAATGACGCCGGGATTGTTCAGGCGGTTCGCGCCGACAGCGTTCCTGACTTCGCCGACAACAGTCTGGTCGATGACATTGGCCAGATCAACAAAGGCTATGTAACGGTTTTCAAGGCCGATGACGCCGCTGCCGATTTCGTGCGCCTGACCACCAATGTCATCAAACCTGATGGGGCCCGCGCGGTCGGCACCCCCTTGGGCAAGGACAGCGCTGCCTTCCCCGCCATATCCTCCGGTAAGCCGTTTTTCGGCGTCGCCGCCATTGTCGGTGAAAAATACCAGACCGCCTACACACCGGTCATCAATACTGACGGCAAGGTCATCGGCATCATTTTTGTCGGGGCGGCCAAGGTTGCCGATCTCAATGCCGCTCTGATCGGGCAAGCCCTGAAACTCGCGGGCACGGCGGTGTTTATGTTGCTTGTGACCGCCGTCGTGGTCTACAGCCTGCTGTCGAAAGAGCTGAAAAAGATCGATAAAATATCAAACGCCGCCCGCGATATCGCTCAGGGTCAACTGGATCGCGATATCCCGCATCAAAATGATAGCGATGAAATCGGCCTGATCGGGCGCGCGATTGCTAATCTTCGCGATGCGGCCCGTGAGCGCGAAACCCTGCGTGAGCAACAGGCCATTGAGGCGGCTCAGGCGCTCGCTCGTCGTGACAGTACCCAAACCGGCGTGGCCACATTTCTGCAAACCACACGCAGTCTGTTTGATACCCTTAGCGAAGATGTCCGCGCCCTCACCCAACTGTCCGGCGATATGCAGTCGAGCGCCTCAGCCACGGCCCAGTCTACCGGAGCGGCCGCTCAGACCAGCGACGAAGCGTCCCGCACGGTCGCACATGTCGCCGAAGCGGCCCATTCTTTGGCCAGTGCGGTAAGCGAGGTATCAGCCTCGGTCCAAAGCACGTCTCAGGCCCTGCACAAGGCCACCGTCGAAGGCGATGCGGCTACGGTGAAAGTGGCGCAACTGGCCAATGCCGCTGAGAAAATTGATGATGTGGTGCGCCTGATCCGCCAGATTGCCGCCCAGACAAACCTGCTGGCCCTCAATGCTACGATCGAAGCCGCCCGCGCCGGTGAAGCTGGCAAAGGCTTTGCGGTTGTGGCCACCGAGGTCAAATCCCTCGCCAACCAGACCGCCAAGGCGACTGAGGACATCGTGGCCCAGATTAGCGAAATCCAGACCGCCACCCGCGACACGGTGGATGCCATTACGACGATCACCTCCGTGTTGGGTGAAGTTCAAAATCTGGCCTCGGCTATGTCGGGCGCCGTAGCCGACCAGAGCCAGTCATCGGCTGCTATTTCAGACGGCGCGTCTTCCGCGGCCCGCAGCGCCGACGATACCCGTCAGGCTGTGGTCAGCGCCTCCGAAAAAGTGGCCGCATCACGCCAGACGGCTCAGGATCTGGCCACTGCCGCCGATCGGGTCACTGATGCCCTGTCACGCCTGTCGGACGCGGTCGAAACCTTCGCGTCTGACCGGGCCGCTTAAGGGGTATTGACCTTTTCCGGGTCAGCGACATCTTCACGCAGGATGCGTTCCAGCTCTTCGGCGCTCAGCTTGGACATATTGACCAGTTCAGGCTCATTGTCGAAAAACTCAAACGATTTTTTGAGCGTCATGACATCATGGGCCATAAATTTCTTGGCTTTCCGCTCCATGTCGGCAGACTTGAAACCCAAAGCAATCATGACTTCGCGCGCCATATTCAGCGACGATTCAAACGTCTCCCGCCGGAAGTGGTCAGCGCCGGCCTTATCCAGTTCATAGGCATGGCGGCGGTTACGGGCGCGGGCGTAGATTTTCAGGTTTGGAAACGATTGTTTAGCCATGCGCACAATCGCCAGCGCATCATCCGGGCCATCAACCGCTACCACCAGAATTTTAGCGTCTGCGGCACCGGCACTGCGCAACAGGTCTAACCGTGTCGCGTCCCCGAAATAGGCATTATTGCCGAACTTTCGCACCAGCTCGATCTGATCCGGGTTGTTCTCCAAAACCGTGATCCCTATCCCCTGATGGCGCAGAAACCGGCCAATGACCTGACCGTAACGGCCAAATCCGGCAATGATGACGCGGTTGCGTTCATTGATCGCATCAAATTGCCGCTCCGGCAGCATGGTCACAAAGCGGGGCACGACATAGCGGGCATAAAGCTCCATAATCAGCGGTGTCAGCGCAATCGATATGGTCACAATCAACATCAGCGACCGATACATCTCACCGTCGATAACCCGCAAACCGTAGATCATCTGAAACAGCACAAAGGCAAATTCGCCGCCCTGAGCCAGCCCCAGCGCCAGTCCCAGATTCTCCTCGCCGCTAAAGCCAAAGATTTTTGCCAGCACAACTAGAATCAAAGCCTTGAGCACCATCAGCCCCAGTACGGCCCCCATCAATCCCAGTGGGTTTTCCAGCAGAACATCGAAATTCATCCCCATGCCGACGGTGATGAAAAACAGCCCCAGCAGCAGCCCTTTGAATGGCTCTATATCGGTCTCAATCGTGCGCTTATATTCTGAGTTGGCGAGGATCACCCCACCGATAAAGGCCCCCAAGGCGGGTGACACACCGACCATTTCCATCAGCACCGTCGTGCCCACCACCAGCGCCAGAGACGTCGCTGTAAATAACTCACGCAGGTTGGTCTTGGCGACCGCATGGAACAACTTTGGCAGAATAAAACGCGCCGCCAGAACCATTGTCCCCAGCACCAGCACAACCGCCCCGGCCTGCATCCATGCCGGAGCGTCCGCCAACAGTCCGTGGCCATGCCCCGACTCATTGGCAATCCGGCTTTCGGGTACGCCCAGAGATGCGGCCAGAAACGGCAACAAAATCAGAATGAAAATGACGGCTATGTCCTGAAACAACAGGACCGAAAATGACGATTGCCCGACATTGGTGTGCAGCAGCTTTTTCTCTTGCAACATCTGCATGACCAGAGCGGTCGATGACAATGACAAGGCCATACCGACCGCCAGCGTCGTTTGCCAGTCGTGGCCCATCGCCATCCCGACCAACATAATGGCCACGCTGGTCACCACCACTTGTAAGCCGCCTAAGCCGACGATCGAACGCCGCAACCGCCACAAGGTGTCAGGTTCAAGCTCAAGCCCAATCAGGAACAACATCATGATTACGCCAAATTCGGCGAAGCCCATGATCCGCTCCGGCTGGTCGATCAAGCCAAGAGCAAATGGCCCGATCAGAACGCCGACAATCAGGTAGCCCAGAACCGAGCCGAGCTTAAAACGCGACGCCAGCGGCACCACCACGCAGGCGGCCGCCAGAAAGATAAATATGTTGATCAGTAATTTCGATTCCATGACGGCCTTACTGATACCCCGAGTCCGTTGCGCTTGACAGATACCAACGAACACGGCTCACATAAATTATGGATATAATCCCTGCCCTGCCGCTGTTTGAGGTTCACGAAGGCGATGGACCTTTGGTGATTGCTGCCCCGCATGTCGGCACCTATCTACCCGATGATATTGCCGCCTGCATGACGTCTACGGGTTGCAGCGTCAATGAAACCGATTTTCATGTTCACCGGCTTTACGATTTTGCCCGCAGTCTGGGCGCCAGCACATTATGGGCGACCCACAGCCGCTATGTCATCGATCTTAATCGTCCGCCCGATGGCGGCGCGCTGTATCCTGGCAAGTTCGAGACGGCCCTGTGCCCGCTGACCGATTTTGACCTCCAGCCGCTGTATATCGCAGGGCTGGAACCCGATGCCGCTGAGGTTGAACACCGACGGGTGCACTATCACGCACCCTACCATCAACGATTGACTGAAATTCTGACCGCCACCCGTGCGCGGCATGGTTATGCGCTTTTGATCGACGCCCACTCGATCCGCAGCGCGATCCCCAGCCTGTTCAGCGGGTCGTTGCCGGATATCAATCTGGGCAGCAATGACGGACAAACCCTGTCACCGGAGGTTTTGGAGGTCGTGCGCAAGTGGCAAGACACACGGTCGCCGTTTTCCAGCGTGCTCGATGGTCGCTTTAAGGGCGGCTATACCACCCGACATTACGGCAGGCCTGAGATCAACCAGTTCAGCCTTCAGACCGAGATCGTGCAGGATCGGTATCTCGATACAGCCGATCCGCGCACATTCCATGCCGAGCGGGCCAAAGCCATGTCAATGCGCCTGAAATCGCTGGTTGAGGCCTTGCTTTCTCACCTTGAGCGGTCTTATAGACCGGGTTAATTGCAACAACGCGTGAGCCTTTTTTATGACCGACACCAATCTGGGCAATATTATCGACGGGTTTGGCTACGCCAAGGGTCTGCGGGAACGGCTAGCGGTCAAGGTGGCAGAGCTTAAGGCTACCAACGGCATCACGCCCTGCCTGGTGGTCGTTATTGTCGGTGATGATCCAGCCAGCCAGATCTACGTCAAAAACAAAGGCGAAAGTACGCGGGCCATCGGCATGGAATCGCGCACTATCACCTTGCCGGACACCACGACCGAAGATGACCTGCTGAAATTGATCGCCGAACTAAATGCCGACACTGCGGTTAACGGCATATTGGTTCAGTTGCCACTGCCAAAACACATGTCCTCGCTCAAGGTCATTGACGCCATCGATCCGCTCAAGGATGTGGACGGGTTCCATATTGAAAATGCCGGTAAGCTGGCGGTCGGGTTAGACGGCATAGTCCCCTGTACGCCGCTGGGCAGTCTGATGCTGCTCAAAGATGCCGTCAAAACCCAGGGCAACGGGTCATTGGCGGGCATGAATGCGGTTATCGTGGGACGCTCGAATATTGTTGGCAAACCGATGGCGCAACTGCTGCTTAATCAGGATTGCACCGTCACCATTGCGCACTCAAAAACCAAAAATCTCAAAGAATTATGCCTCACGGCTGATATTTTGGTGGCGGCGGTTGGCCGTCCGAAATTTATCGCCGGCGATTGGGTCAGGGACGGCGCCTATGTCATTGACGTCGGCATCAACCGCATCGAGGTTGACGGACCGGAGGGTAAAAAGTCGAAGGTCGTCGGTGATGTTGATTTCGACGCCGCCAAGCTGCGCGCCAAGGCGATTACGCCCGTGCCGCGCGGCGTCGGGCCAATGACCATCGCCTGCCTTTTGAACAACACCCTGCACGCCACCTGCCTGCAATACGGCCTGCCCTCCCCTGAAGGCCTGTAAGATATGGGCGTGGTGATCATCGGTGCGGGCCATGCCGGCGGCAGCGCCGCGGCCTTTCTGCGGCAATATGGTTATGACGGTGACATCACCCTGATCGGGGCGGAAGCCTACCTGCCCTATCAACGCCCGCCCCTGTCCAAGGCGTGGCTGAAAGGCGAAGCCGAAGAGGAAGACCTCTATCTGCGTCCGGCCAGTTTTTATGCCGAAAAAAACATCACGCTTAGGCTGGACACCCACGTGTCAATGATTGACCGTGAAGCGCAACAGGTTGAACTGAACGGCGGTGAGCGTGTCGGTTATGATCATCTGATCCTTGCCACCGGCTCGACCGCGCGACCGTTCACTATCGAAGGTGCCGATCTGACACCCTATCACCAGCTACACACGCTGGCCCATGCCGAGGCGCTGAAATCCGCATTCCAAGATGGCTTGCGGGTCGGCCTGATCGGTGCGGGCTATGTCGGCCTTGAGGTCGCGGCCTCTGCGCGCAAACTGGGGTGTCAGGTTACGGTCTTTGAGCGCGAAGCCCGCGTTCTGGCTCGCGTCGCCTCGAAAACTTTGTCGGCCTTTTTTGAGAAAACGCATGAGGTAAATGGCGTATCCTTTTGCCTGAGTGCAGATATTTCTAAACTCAGCCCCTCTGACCACGGCGCCATCGTTCATCATGCCGATGGTACGCAATCTGAATTTGACCTACTGCTGGTCGGTATTGGCGCCCTGCCCTGTGATGATCTGGCGCGCGCATGCGGCCTGCTGTGTGAAAACGGAGTGCAGGTCGATAATGAGGCCCGCACGTCTGATCCCCATATCTTTGCCATTGGCGATGTGACCTCCCGCATGGTGCAGCCCTATTACGAAGGCCGCTATCGTCTGGAGAGCGTGCCCAATGCACTGGAGCAGGCCAAGCAGGCCGCCGCCGCCATTGCCGGTTCAAAACCGCCCGCCCCCGAAGTGCCGTGGTTCTGGTCAGATCAATATGACTATAAGCTTCAGATCGCGGGGCTGATCCCGCCTGTGTCAAATACCGTCGTGCGCGGCAATCCTGATGACGGCGCATTCAGCGTTTTTCACCTTGATGATGATCACCGCCTGCGCGCCGCCGAATGTGTCAATCGCCCGGCTGATTTCATGGCCGCCAAACAACTGATCGCCAAGGGTGTCGCCCTTGATCCAGTCGTTGTGGCCGATGCAGCGGCTTCGCTCAAACCGTTTCTGACGGCAGGGTAAATCACATAATTTTGCCGCAGCGCAGCGTATTTGCGCGTGACAAATCAAGCCGATATGGCATAGCCTCGCCCCAACATAAACGCATCAGGGCGAGGCACGCACATGACATCGGCCAGCAAGGTTTACACAGGTGCTAAAAACGCGCTCGACGGGTTGTTGTTCGACGGCATGACCATCATGTCGGGCGGATTTGGTTTGTGCGGCATACCTGAAAATTTGATCGCCGCCGTACGTGATGCGGGCACCAAATACCTTACCGTCATTTCCAATAATGCCGGGGTCGATGGCTTTGGCTTAGGCATGTTGCTCAATACCCGTCAGATTAAAAAAATGATCTCGTCCTACGTGGGTGAAAACAAGGAATTTGAGCGCCAGTATCTGGCCGGTGAGCTTGAACTGGAGTTTAACCCGCAAGGTACGCTGGCCGAACGCATCCGGGCGGGTGGCGCAGGCATTCCGGGGTTTTATACCGCCACCGGCTATGGCACCCTGGTGGCTGAGGGCAAGGAAACCAAAGCGTTTAACGGCAAAAACTATGTGCTGGAAACCGGGCTTGTCGCTGATCTGTCGATCATCAAGGCCTGGAAAGGCGATGCCCGAGGCAATCTGATTTTCAGGAAAACCGCCCGCAATTTCAACCCGATGATGGCGACCGCCGGTAAAATCTGCGTAGCAGAGGTTGAAGAAATAGTCCCCGTGGGCGCGCTTGATCCCGACCACATCCACACGCCGGGCATCTATGTTGACCGCATCGTGCAGGGCACTTTTGAAAAGCGCATCGAGCAGCGCACTATCCGTACTGTGGAGGCCTGAGTATGCCCTGGACACGAGACCAACTGGCTGAACGCGCGGCGAAAGAACTGAAGGACGGTTACTACGTCAATCTGGGCATCGGCATCCCCACGCTTGTGGCCAACCACATCCCGGCGGGCATGACGGTCACCTTGCAATCGGAAAACGGGATGCTCGGCATGGGCCCCTTCCCGACCGAGACTGAAGTTGACGCCGACCTGATCAATGCCGGCAAACAAACCATTACAGAACTGGATGAAACCGCTTATTTCTCATCGGCAGACTCGTTTGCCATGATCCGCGGCGGCCATATAGACCTGACTATTCTGGGCGCGATGGAAGTGGCCCAAAACGGCGACATCGCTAACTGGATGATACCGGGTAAGCTGATCAAGGGCATGGGCGGGGCCATGGACCTGGTGGCCGGCGTCAAGCGCGTCGTCGTGGTCATGGAACACGCCAATAAGCACGGCGAATCCAAGGTGCTCAAGGCCTGCACCCTGCCGCTGACGGGTACGCATGTGGTCGATCTAATCATCTCAACTTTGGGCGTATTTGAGGTCAAGCCGGATGGTTCCGGCCTGATTCTCAAAGAGTTAGCGCCCGATGTGACCCTGGACGAGGTGGCGCGCCTGACCGAGGCCGATTACGACGTCGGGCTCTGAACCACTAGAGCCTGCCCCTTCACCGTCTCCTCGGCAAAGGCCACTATATCGGCAATCATCAGCGTCGTGGCTTCTTCGTAAGCCGGGACAATTTCGCCGACCCGGTTGCTGTCCGCCTTGACCTCCCGCGACAGATATTTATGGGCCACCGCCGTGCGATTCGACAAGCGCACCATCGTCACATCCAGCGCGATTACGACGGTGGGCTGACGCTTGGCATAGGCGGTCTCAAAACGCCGCACCTGAACATCCAGGCGGTATTTAGCCGCCCCACGTCCGCGATCGGACAGTCTAACCGTGGACGCCACCCGGTCAAAGCCTTCGGAAACCGCATTTTCAAACAGGGTATCCGCCGGTGATGCCCAGCGGGCCCCTTCGATGTAGGACACCAGTGAATTTTCGGTCGTAAGGATGCCATCGCCCGCGGCCGCCTTGGGCAAGCTGATGCCGGAGATATAGACCTCAGCCGCTTCGCCGCCCGTGACGGGTTCTGCGGATACACCGCCCACTTTAAGCAGATCAGCGTTAAACCCAAAGCGATAAAGCTGAACCGGATCGCTGCTGGGCAGCAGGGTGATACAACCGCCCAAGGCCGTAGAGGCGGACAAGACTGCCCCAAGGGTCAGTAACTGACGGCGCGAAACCATATAACGGTTCATTCTTTGACCTTTCTGTCCTTGGCAACGGGTTTACTGATCAGGCCCTGCGGGCTTGAGCGGGCCTCTTCGACCAATTGTTCCAGCGACCGGGTCGCTTCGTTGAGATTTTGCAGGGTTTCCTGAATATCTGGCAAAGTCGTTTCCGAAACCTCAGTTGCCGGGGCCTCTAAGGCGACCGCTAACTTTGCCAGTTCGTCCGACGCCTTGCCGAACCGTCCGGCGGCGTCTTCCAGCTTGGCCAGGGTTTGCGGCGCCCGCTCGCCGACGAGAGCATCTGTGGATTTGGCCAGCCTTGCGACCTCATCAGCGGCCTGCCCCGCACTGACAATAGCCTCATGGGTATCGTTGAGCATCTGCTCACGATCTTTGAGATCAGAGGTAAAATTCTCAATATTCTCAAGGCTCTTGGTCAATGTCATCAGGTTTTTGTCCGACAGCAGCCGGTTGACGCGGTCAAGGGTCTTATAGGCGTTCTGGATCACCGACCCGCCCCCTTGCAGCAGCAAATCAAGCGCGCCAGGGGCCCCCTTGATCACCGGATTGGGGCCAGACAGGCTCTTGCGCACCAGATAGGGGGATTTATTGCCACCAGGCGTAATCTGAATATAGTTGAGACCCGTGACCCCCATCGGCTCAAGCGTTGCGGTCGAATCCACCCGCACCGGCGTTTCCCCGTCAAGGCGAACCGTCGCAATCACCTGCTTGTTGTCAACCTTGCCCAGACGCAGATCCGTGACTTCACCGACCTTGATACCGTTGAAGTGCACCTCTCCGCCTTCGACCAGACCACTGACCGAAGAGGTAAAGACGACATCATAAGTGTCATAGCTCTGGTTAAAATCAAAGCGAACCAACCAGAACGTAAAGGCTAGTCCCGCCGCCAGCAGCAGCAAGGTCACAAAGCCTACGAAGGCATAATGGGCTTGTCTTTCCATCGTCTCAGCTTTCCTGATCGCCAGAAGGTGTGTGATCGCGCATCTTGCCGCCTAAGCGACCGCGCGGACCATGAAAATATTCGTGTATCCACGGATGGTCTGATTTTTCCAGCTCCAGCGGCGGGGCCTTGGCCACCACATGCTTGTCGGCCAGAACCGCCACCTCATCCGTAATGGTATAGAGGCTGTCGAGGTCATGGGTGATCATAAAGACCGTAAGCCCCAGACTGGACGCCAGTTCCTTAATCAACGCATCGAATGCCGCCGCCGAAATCGGGTCAAGTCCGGCGGTCGGTTCATCCAGAAACAATAGCTCCGGATCAAGCGCCAGAGAGCGCGCCAGTGCTGCCCGCTTGATCATCCCGCCTGACAGTTCCGACGGCATCAGGTCAGCCGCATTGAGCGGCAGCCCCGCCAGCGACATCTTAAGCAGTCCGATACGCTTGGATTCGCGCCGGTTCAGCTTTGTGAACTCAGCCATCGGCACCATGATGTTTTCCAGCACGGTCAGCGAGGAAAACAACGCCCCGCTTTGAAACAACACGCCGCTGCGCGACTGAACATCCAGTTTTTGTTTTTTCGAGGCCGTCGCAATATCCTGACCGAAAATATTGATCTGTGACCGGATTTAAAGCGCAACAAACCAAGGATAGATTTCAACAACACAGTCTTGCCGGAGCCCGACCCACCGACCACGCCCAGAATTTTGCCGCGCTCAACCGTCAGGTCAAGATCCTGATGGATAACCCGGTCACCGAACTGATTGACAAGCCCGCGGATTTCAATCGGCGGCCCATCATTGCGGGGGTTAAGTTCATACGCACTCATTGGGCGGGAATTCCCTGTAACAGAATGGCGAATACCGCATCAATGACAAAAATCGCAAAGATTGCCTGTACGACGGCGCGCGTCACCTGACGCCCCAGGGATATGACATCCTCCGTCACCGTCATGCCCATGTGACAGCCGATGATGGCGATGGCGGCCGCATAGAACGGTGTTTTGACCATACCGACAAAGAAATGGCTGATATCAACATAGTCGAGCGTGCGCTGCATGATCATCGGTGGGCCATAATCCAGCGTCGTCCATATGATGCTAAAACCACCGATCATACCGGCCATCGACCCCACAAAGGTAATCAGCGGGATCATAAGGACAAGCCCGATCAGGCGTGGCAGCACCAGGGCTTCGTAAGGATCGATGCCCATGACCCGCATGGCGTCAATTTCCTGATTCATCTTCATGGCACCGATTTCGGCGGCAAAGCTGGAGGCACTGCGCCCAGCCAGCAGCACCGCCGTGATCAGCGGCCCCAGTTCACGCAACTCGGCAATACCAACCAACTCGATACTAAACACCTGCGCCCCGAACTGGCTCAACTGCATCGCCCCCAGAAAGGCAATGACCGCACCGATAAACAGGTTTGAGGCGACCACGATCGGGATCGCTTCGAGTCCAGCCCGCTGCATCAGACTGACCAGCGGAGTAAGCCTCAGCTTCAAAGGATTAAAGATCGTCACGATCAGCGTAACGACCGTGCGCCCGATAAAGGACAGCAGGGCGGTAAAGATCGCCAGATTGGCGACAACACCTGCGCCCAGCTTGGCGACGCCCCGGATAATCGGATTTTGGCTGTCTTCGCGGCGACTATGGTCTTCATGAAACTCATCAACCGTCAGATCGCGCCCACTGACCAGATCATAAAGTCCCCGAAAATTGTCCTGCCCGGCGAATATCTCCCCGCGCACCCGATCACCAATGACCGCGCTCAATAGATAAGCCCCGGCGGTATCAAGTTGAACTAACGCATCGGAATCAACCTTGATCGAGCTAAAGGGCTTCAGATCGCTTTTAAGGCGCGGCGCGATGCCGCCAATCGTACCGACGCGCCAATCACCGCTGAGCGTGAGCCGACCATAGCCGTCTTGCTCCCCCACAGGTTCTATGCGGTATTGTGCTTTGTCGTTGCGCGCGCTGGCCATAAAGACTGTTGAAATACCTAAGTAATTTAAAAACCATGAATAGAGCCCCCAAAGCGCAGGCTCATATTTTAGAACAGACCGGATTTACCCGGGCATACGACGGATACAGAATGAGAATGAACGATCATTCTCATTCTGTATCCGTACCGCTCAACCTTATGCAGGTCAAGTGTTATGATTACCCTTAAAATGACGTGATGACAAAATAAGTGATCCATTTATTTTTTTGCCGCGCTTTTTATACCACGCCAAAATTTGTAAAAATGGAATGCGAAGCCAGCAGGCCTGTTATCCAATCCATAAAATTCCGACAAATAGCGTCGTCGCGCTTGCGAATAATTCTCATACATGCCAAACAGACCGCATTTAGAGGGTATGCGTGAAAGGTTTGTGTCATGACTTTGATTTCCGCTCGTTTTCTAGCGTTTGCCGCCGTTCTCGGACTGTCGGCGTGTGGCAAGCCCGCCGAGGAAGCGAAACCAGCGGTACCTGCGCAAACCAAAGGCCATGTCAATGTCTACACTGCCCGCCATTACGATGCTGACAACCTGATCTATGAGGCTTTCACCAAAGAGACCGGTATCAAGGTCAACCGGCTGGAGATCCAGCCCGACCAACTGGTTGAGCGGATGAAGGCCGAAGGCGAAGGCTCACCGGCCGATGTCATCCTGATGGCCGACGCCGGTGCCTTATGGAAGGCGTCAGACGCCGGTCTGTTCCAACCTCTGGAATCGCCGGTCATCAGCGCCGCCGTGCCGGAAAACCTGCGCGAACCTAACCACCTGTGGTTTGGCTTCTCCAAGCGGGCGCGCGTCATTGTCTATGATAAGACCAAGGTCAAACCGGAAGAGGTCGCCACCTATGAAGCGTTGGCCGGCCCGCGCTTTAAGGGCAAGGTGTGCGTGCGTTCTTCTGACAACGTCTATAACCTGTCACTGATGGCGGCCTTCATTCAGCACTGGGGCCCGAAAAAGTCGCTCGACTGGGCCAAGGGCGTGGTCGCCAACATGGCCCGCGATCCGCAAGGCGGCGACATTGACCAAATCAAAGCCGTCAGCGTCGGGGCGTGCGAAGTCGCACTGTCGAACTCCTATTACTACATGCGCCTGCTGCACCATGAGGGCGAAATCGACCCGAAGGTGGCGCAAACCACGGCCTTAAGCTTCCCCGATATCGCGGGCCAGGGCACTCACGTCAATATTTCCGGCGGCGGCATGGCGAAATATGCCGCCAACAAAAAGGAAGCTCAGGCGTTCCTTGAGTACATGACCTCAAAGAAAGCCCAGACCATCTTCGCTCAGGCCAATGGCGAATATCCCGTCGTCCCGTCAGACGAGACCCCGGCCTATATTCAGGCGATTTCCGGCTTCAAGGCCGATCCTTTGTCGGTCACGACCTATGGTGCCAACCAGTCCGAGGCCCAAAAAATCTACGATAAAGCGGGGTGGAAATAACCCCCCTCCATGCCTGATGCTGCCGCACCCTCTCCGGTTTCTACGTCCGGGCGCCCTGAGCGCACCGACTGGAGCGGTGCGGCCTTTAAGGCAGGCGCGATCCTGGCGGTCTGCGTGACCTTGCTGCCCATTTTGGCGGTGGTCTATAAGGCGTTTGAGTCCGGTCAGTCGCTTAACCTGCCCGATTTTCCTGTCATGCGCTATGCCCTGACAAGTGCCGCGCTGGTGACATGGGTGGCCGTCATTACGGTCGCTTTGGGGACGGTCGCAGCCTGGCTAGTGGCTATGCACGAATTTCCGGGCCGTCGCATTTTTTCGTGGGCGCTGGTGCTGCCGCTGGCCTGTCCCGCCTTTGTGCTGGCCTATGGCTGGAGCGATTTTTTGGATGTCGCCTCACCGTTTCGGGCATGGCTTTATGGTGCATTGGGTTATGATGTCCCGCTCAATATGCGCAACTTTTACGGCGCGGTTTTCGTTTTAAGCTTTGCCTATTTTCCCTATATCTATCTGACGCTTAAAACCGCTTTCTTAAACCAGTCTGTCTGCGCGATTGAGACGGCGCGTATGCTGGGGGTAAGGTCGAACGATATCTTCCTGCGCCTGTCCCTGCCTATATGCCGGCCGGCCCTGATCGCCGGTGTTGCGCTGGTCATCATGGAATGTCTGGCTGATTATGGCGCGGTCAATTTCTTAGGCGTGCAGACCCTGACCACCGGCGTGGTGCGGGCATGGTCGATCTTTGGCTCGACCGAACTGGCGGCGCGACTGGCGCTGTGCCTGATCGGGGCGACCGCGTTTTTGCTGCTGATCGAGCGCACTCAGCGCCATAACCGTAGCTACTCCGCCGCCTCCGCCCGCTGGCGTGAATTGAACGCCCTGCCCTTAAGCCGCCCTAAGCAGTGGCTGGCCACGCTTTATTGTTTGTTGCTGCTGGCGTTTGGCGTGGTCATTCCCGTCGCGTGGCTGATCTACCGCGCTATCAAAACCTCCCCCGATGTTCAGCGTCTGCTGGACGCCGCCATCAGCACATTGGGCCTGAGCCTTGCGGGTGCGGCCATCACCCTTGTGCTTGCCACTCTAGTGGCCTTTGGGTTTAGAAAAAGCCGCGCCATTTCCAACCTGATGAGCATCGGCTACGCCACCCCCGGCGCGGTCATGGCCATCGGATTGTTAGTCCCTGCCGCAATCCTGTGGCAAGGCTTTGCCATTCAAAACAATTTCTGGATCGGCATCGCCCTGCTGCTGATCGCCTATGCCGCCCGCCTGATGGCGTCCGCGTTTGAGCCGATCAAGGCTGGCCTGACCCGCATTCAACCCAATTTGGCACTGGCCAGCCGCACCCTTGGGGCCACAAAGACCGAGGCTATCCGGAGGGTAGAATTGCCGCTTGTGCGCGGCACCTTCATGGCGGCAGCATTGCTGGTGTTTGTCGATATCGCCAAGGAACTGCCCGCCACCCTGATCCTGCGGCCATTCCAGTTGGAAAGCCTTGCCGTACTGGCCGACCGCTATGCCAGTGATGAAAGATTGTCACAGGCGGCGTGGCCCAGCCTGTTGATCCTTGCGGTATCGCTCATTCCATCCCTATACCTGTCTTTACGCATTGATGCTTCGCGTACCGGAAAAGAATAACTCATGGCCGCCCTGCTGGAAATTACCGATGTCAAACGTGCCTTTGGCGGCCATAAGGCCGTCGATGGGGTGTCCCTGTCGCTGAACGAGGGCGAAATCACCTGCCTTCTGGGGCCATCGGGCTGCGGGAAATCAACCCTGTTACGGCTAATTTCGGGGCTGGAGACCATCGAAGGCGGCACGATCGCCGCAAACGGTGTCGTTCTGTCGGGCAAGGGCATCCATGTGCCGCCTGAAAAGCGCGACATGGGCTTTGTGTTTCAGGACTACGCCCTGTTTCCCCATCTGAGCGTGCGTGACAATATCGGCTTTGGCCTGAAGCACTTAAACGCGGCTGAACGTGATGAGCGCATCAATAGCCTGCTGGCCACCGTCCGCTTAAGCGATAAGGCCAAACTCTATCCGTCGTCCCTGTCCGGCGGTGAGCAGCAACGCATTGCTCTGGCTCGCGCCCTTGCCCGCCATCCGCGTCTGATCCTGCTCGATGAACCGTTTTCCGGTCTTGATGCCCATCTGAAATCCGAAGTGCGCGAAGCCACGCTCAATATTCTGGAAACCACCGGCACCACCGCCATCATGGTCACCCACGATGCCGAAGAAGCCCTCAGCATGGGGCATGCTCTGGCCTTGATGAACGAAGGCAAGATCATCCAGACCGGCACGCCCGAAGACTGTTATTTCAATCCGGCGTCGCTAGTAGCCGCGCGGTTGTTAGGTGAAACCAATCTGGTGCCGGGTAAGCACATGGGCGATCATATCACCTCCGGGTTCGGCAGCCTCCAGGCCAAGGGTCCGGCGGCGATCAAACTGACCCTGTGCATCCGCCCCGAAGCCTTTGTAGTCGAAGACGCAGCGATCGACCTGACGTCAGAGGTTTTGGTCACCGCCTATCGCTATCACGGCGCCTATTGCGATCTGGTGCTTAAAGCGCCGAGCGGCGACGAAGCCCACGCCCATGTGTCATCGCTTCGTCCCTATACGGTCGGGCAAACCGTCCATGTCCGACTTGAGCCGAAACTGGTCGCGGTGTTTTAGCTTTTTAAGAACTCCCCCTGTTGCAGGGGGAGCTGATTTAAACGCTCGCGTTTAGATCAGAGGGGGTAAACTTATTCCCCCTCAACCGGCAACCGCAGCCGGTAAATACCCTTGAACGTATTCGGATCGGCAGGCTTGCCCTTACGCAACACCTCAATCTTGCCCTGTCGCGCAAGGCCAACCACCGTGGTGCGCACTTTCGGGAGTTGACGCCGCCACATTTCCGGGTCTACAGCCTGAGCCACCTGGTTGGGATTGATACTTTCCCCCGGCGTCGCCTTCGATAGCAGGTCGAAAATAGCATCTTCTATGGATAGCGACATATCATAAGTCCGATGTGCAGGAGTAAGCCCGTGGCCGATAATTTAAGTCTTGAACCGTTAATGATTGAAGACGGCGAATTCAAGGGCTGGTTCCTGTCGCCTAAACAAGACCCCTATGTCAAGCTAATCGGGCCGTTTTATTATCAGTTCGATGACGCGGGCCACATGCGCGTTGCCATGAGGGTCGATGAGCGTCATATGAATGGCGGCGGCATTATGCACGGCGGGTCTATGCTGTCGCTGGCGGATACGGCACTGTTTGCGTTCGCGGTCGGTGACCTCGAAGGCTCGCGCGGGGTGACCATGCAACTGGATTCGCAGTTTCTAAATCCCGGCAATGTCGGCGATATCGTGATCGCGACCGGCGAAGTGGTTCGCTCAGGCCGCACCACGATATTCGCGCGCGGGATGCTGCATGTCGGCGATAAACCGATCATGGCCTTTTCAGGCGTGATCCGGAAATTCTAGGCGCGACTTAAAAAACTACCTAACGAACAGGTTTGACGGCAGAGCGCCCACCACAGCCGCCGTCAGACAGGTGGCGACAAAACCCGCGAACAGGGCTTTCCAGACAAGGCTTAACACCTCTTCGCGCCGTTCGGGCATCAGCACGCTCAGGCCCGTGACCGTGATACCGACTGAGCCGATATTGGCAAAGCCACAGATGGCATAGGTCAGCAGCATGCGCGTACGCTCGCTCATCTCGGTCGCCGGAATGGCGCCCAGCTTAAGGAACGCCACGAACTCGGTCAGGGTCAGCTTTACCCCTAAGATCCAGCCGGCCTTTTGCGCTTCTTCCCATGGCACGCCCATCAGCCAGGCCAGAGGCGAGAACGCAACCCCTAGAATACGCTCTAATGTCACCGCTTCTCCGCCCACAAGCGGCAGGCCCGACAGCATGACATTGACCAGCGAGACAAACGCCACAAACACGATCAGGATGGCGGAGATGTTCATGACCACCATCAGGCCATCGCTGGTGCCCTTGACGATGGCATCAATGGCGGAATCGTATTTCAACGCGCTATCGTACTCAGCGTAGTAGCCGCCCTCGCCCTCTTTTTCAGGCACTATCACACGCGACAGAAGCACGCCCGCCGGTGCTGACAGGATCGACGCCACCAGCACATGCCCGGCCGCATTGGGCAGCACGTCGCGCAGGATCAAGGCATAGGCGACCATGGTTGACCCGGCAACGGTCGCAAGGCCCACCACCATCATCATGAACACTTCGGAGCGCGATAACTTGGAAAGGTATGCCTTGATGACGATCGGGCTTTCGATCATGCCTAAGAATATGTTGGTCGCCACGGCCAGCGCCGACGCCCCACCCAGCCCCATGGCCTTTTGGAACAAAAACCCGAACGCCTGCGTGATCCATTTCAGAATATGCCAGTGCCACAGCAGCGCCGACAGGGCCGAAATCACCAGAATGAGCGGTAAAACTTCAAAGGCAAACACGAACAGGCCGTTCTGATTGACGACCTGATAGGGCTGATTGCCGCCGCCCAGATAGCCAAACACGAACTGGGTGCCCTGACGGGTGGCGAGAGCCAGACCATCCACGGCTGAATTGACGGCATCCAGAACGACCTGCGCCTGCGGCACCCCGAAAAACAGCAGGATCAGGCCCACCTGAACGCCGATCGCGCCGATGGTCAGCACAAAGGGGAACTTGCGTTTATTCTCGGACAGTACCCAGCAGACAAACAACATGACCGCAATACCGATCAGGCTCTGGATATTGTGAAAACCGTAGGTCATGAACGGAAAAGGCCTTTGAAAAAACTATCAAAGGCCTCTATCCGATAACATGTGAAACCAAGGCAAGCGCTTTTTTGAAACGTACCCGTAAATGGCCGTAAATTGCGCCTGTACTGGTAAAAAGGCGACAAATCTATCGCCTGACACACGATTTTAGGCGAGCGTGGCCTCTAAGGTAATCGGCACTGCCGACAAGGCTTTTGAGACCGGGCAGTTGGCCTTGGCACCGGCGGCGACTTCCTGAAACTGCTCATCGGAAATGCCGGGGATGGTGGCTTTCAGTTTCAGCTTGATGCCCGCAATGGCAAACCCGCCATCAGCTTGTTGGAGGTCAACCTCGGCATCCGTCGCCATATGGTCAGCCGTAAAGCCCGCCTTACCCAAGGCAAACGCCAGCGCCATGGTAAAGCAGCCGGAATGGGCCGCGGCGATCAGTTCTTCGGGGTTAGTGCCTGCCTTGCCGTCGGCGTTTTCAAAGCGCAGTTTAAAGGAATAGCGCTGATCAGTGAACACCCCGCTCTGGGTCGTCAGACCGCCCTGACCTGTAGCGCCGTCGCCGCTCCATTTTGCCGTAGCCGTGCGTAACATGGGATGACCTTTCCTGTTTCAGTGAATGTGAGACTAAAACGCTAAACCATAGTCTGCCCGCGTGACAGTAAATTTATCATCAGACGGCGCGTCAAAGTCGAAAGGTAATTCTATTCCGCAATGGATGCCTTTTTGAATAGTTTCCGTTGACACCATGTGCTAAGTACCCAGCGAAAAGTTTCAACGGATACCTGTTCAATGACCGATGCCGCCACCGCCCAGCGCGACCCGTTTGCCGCCCTCAAGGATCAGCCCGCCGATGGCCTGCTGGCCCTTATCGGTATGTATCGCAACGATCCGCGCACCTCTAAGATCGATTTGGGAGTCGGTGTTTATCGCAACGCTGACGGGCAAACGCCTGTCATGGCGGCCGTTAAAGCCGCCGAACAACGCCTACTGACGGAACAAACTTCAAAGTCCTATCTGGGGCCAGAAGGCGATCCGGTCTATGTTGAGTTGTTAAAGCCTCTGGCTTTTGGTGAGCCCGTGGCCGCGTCTAAGCGCCTGATCGGGGTACAGACCCCCGGCGGCACCGGCGCGCTCAAACTGATCGCCGAGCTTCTGAAACTGACGGAGTCGCGCGTCTTTGTCGGCACCCCGACCTGGCCTAACCACGGTCCGATTTTTAAGTCTGCGGGCGTTGATGTCATTGAGCATCCGTTCTTTGACAAGGCCACCCAGACCGTCCTGTTCGATGAGATGATGGCGGCCTTGACGGCGGCGCGTTCCGGTGATGCGATTTTGCTGCACGGCTGCTGCCACAATCCGGCGGGGGCAGAGTTCACATCGGCCCAATGGCAGATTTTAAGCGATTTCATCGTTGCGCGCGGCCTGCTGCCGATCATTGATCTGGCCTATCAGGGGCTGGGCAATGGCCTTGAAGATGATGCCAAGGCCATGCGCGCCCTGCTGGCCGCTGTACCTAATGCCCTGATCGCCTATTCGTGCGATAAGAATTTCGGCCTTTACCGCGAACGGGTCGGCGCGATCTATGCGCTGGCGGCGTCTGAGGCTTTGGCCCAGCGCGTGCTCGGCAATATTCTGGTCATTGCCCGCACCCATTGGTCTATGCCGCCCGATCATGGTGGGGCGATTGTGCGCACTATCTTACTGGACGGCGAACTGACGCAAGTGTGGAAGGCCGAACTGGCCGAAACTCAAGGCCGTCTGGTGGAACTGCGTATGCTGCTGGCAGCCGCTCATCCGCGACTGGCGCCGATGGCCGCTCAAACTGGCATGTTCTCACTTCTGCCGCTGTCGCCGGATCAGGTCACATCTTTGCGCGAAGACAACGGCATCTATATGGCTGGTTCCGGTCGTATCAATATTGCAGGCCTAACGGTCGAAAACATCTCGGTACTGGCGACTGCCCTTCAGCCCTATCTCTGATCGTTTCCCGTTCTCCCCCCTTCTTCATTGACCTTGCGGGATGGGTGTGAGATAGGGTGCGCCCAAAGATTCAGCATAATTCCGGTTCTGGAATTGACTGGTGCTGAGGTCGTTACGGGTGTAATTTATGGCGACGGATCAAACGTCTAAGACATGTGAGAATATTGCCGGTGCCTGCGCACAGGCGGCGCTCATTAAGCGACTTATGGGCCGCTGTCGGGACTGACGGCGACCCGACGGCTTGAGCATATCGCCGTAGTCACATGTTTTGATCTATCCGTATTTTGTGGTGTACCACCCCTATGATGTTAAAAAATCCTGCCGATAAATACCGCCCGTTTGACCTGGGCGTCGATATGTCCGACCGGACATGGCCGTCAAAATCCATCACGACCGCTCCGCGCTGGCTGTCAACCGATCTGCGCGACGGCAATCAGGCGCTGGCCGATCCGATGGACGTCGAAAAAAAGATGCGCTTCTGGAACAAGCTGATGGAAGTCGGCCTGAAAGAAGTCGAGGTCGGCTTTCCGTCGGCGTCGCAGATCGAGTTCGATTTTGTGCGTAAACTGATCGAAGGCGGCCATATCCCTGATGATGTCGCCGTTCAGGTGCTGGTGCAATCGCGCGAAGACCTGATTGCGCGCACCTTTGAGTCGCTGAAAGGCGCCAGGCAGGCGATCGTTCACCTCTATAACGCCACCTCGCCCTTGTTCCGCAGGGTCGTGTTCGGTCTGGAAAAGGCCGATGTGATCGCTTTGGCCATCAAGGGTGCCACCGCCATTATGGCCGAGGCCGCCAAGCAACCCGACACCAAGTGGATGTTCGAATATTCGCCGGAGACGTTTTCGGCAACGGAACTCGATTTCGCGGTTGAGGTCTGTGAGCGCGTCATGGACGTGTTTGGGGCGACACCGGAAAATCCGGTTATCCTGAACTTGCCGGCGACGGTTGAGGTCTCCATGCCCAACCTCTATGCCGATCAGATCGAGTATTTCTGCCGTAAGCTGTCGCGCCGGGATGCCGCGATCATTTCGATCCATCCGCACAATGACCGCGGCACCGGCATTGCGGCGGCTGAACTGTCGCTGCTGGCGGGGGCTGACCGGATCGAAGGCTGTCTGTTCGGTAATGGCGAGCGTACCGGCAATGTCGATCTGGTGACCTTGGCGCTCAATCTTTATACGCAGGGCATCACCCCAAACCTTGATTTCTCTGACATGCGCTCAGTCGTACGCACGGTCGAATACTGCAACGCCCTGCCCGTCCATCCGCGCCACCCCTACGCCGGTGAACTGGTGTTCACTGCCTTTTCGGGCTCTCATCAGGACGCCATCCGCAAAGGCTTTGCCGCCCATGAAGAGCGCAATGACGGCATTTGGGAAATGCCCTATCTGCCGATTGATCCGGCCGATCTAGGCGAAAGCTATGAAGCCGTCATCCGTGTCAACTCCCAGTCAGGCAAGGGCGGCATCGCCTGGATACTGGAGCAGGATAAGGGCTTGAAACTGCCGCGCCGGTTTCAGGTCGATTTTTCGCGCAAGGTTCAGGAAATCGCCGACGCAACGGGTAAGGAAATGCACGCCGAAGACATCTGGCATGCATTTGAAGGTGCCTATCACCTGAACGGTGAGCAAAAATATGAACTGCTAGAATACGCTGATTCCGGTATTTTGCGCACCGGTGGCGAGCGTTTGTTTGCCGGTCGCATCCGCCATGACGGGGTCGAAGTGCCCGTCAATGGTCGCGGCAATGGTTTGATTTCGTCGGCGGTCAATGCGCTTAACGACAGCTATGGCTTAGGGTTGGAAGTCGTCGATTTCCACGAACACGCGCTTTACAAAGGCACGGACGCTAAGGCCGTCGCCTATGTCGAATGCAAAACCCCCGATGACCGGAAGGTGTTCGGCGTGGGCATTGATTCCGATACGGCTACCGCGTCGGTCAAGGCGATACTATCAGCTGCAAACGCATTGTAATCCTTAGAACTCCCCCTGCAACAGGGGGAGCTTTCATTTGACAAGTCAAATGAAAGAGAGGGTGAAACGGCCCACGGAATCCCCCCTCCGTCTTTTGCTAACGCACCCCCCCCGTAAACGGGGGAGGAGAAGATTAAGGCAATTGCCAGTCGATAGGTTTTTGGCTTTTTGACTTAAGAAATTCATTCGTTTTTGAAAACGGCTTAGATCCCAGAAATCCGTTATGGGCCGATAGCGGCGAAGGGTGGGCCGATTTGATCACCAGATGCTTATCGGCGTTCACAAACGCCGCTTTTTTCTGCGCATATGCCCCCCACAGAATGAACACCACCGGATGCGGCAGATCATTAACCGCGCGAATGACGGCATCTGTAAAGCGCTCCCAGCCCTTACCCTGATGGGAGGCCGCCTGCGCCATCTCGACCGTCAGCACCGCATTCAGCAGCAGCACGCCCTGCTTGGCCCAGTGCTCCAGAAAGCCATGACGGGCGGGCGGGATGCCGAGATCGGCCTGTAATTCCTTATAGATATTGGCCAGTGACGGCGGCGTTTTCACACCCGGACGCACCGAAAACGACAGACCATGCGCCTGACCTTCGCCGTGATAGGGGTCTTGTCCCAAAATCACCACTTTGACGCTGTCGAGCGGCGTCAGGTTAAGGGCTGCGAAATATTCCGAACCCTTGGGGAATATGCGTTTACCCGCCGACTTCTCCGCCGTCAGAAAGGTTTTCAGCGCCTGCATATAGGATGCTGAAAACTCCCCTTCGAGGGCAGATTTCCATTGCTCATCAAGGGCGATATCGGCCACGGCCACCTCCGCAAATAGAGCGTCAGCAAGCCGTGACTCTCATCATAAGGTCAAGACCAAAGCCTTAACCTTTCAACGTCGCCATATCGATGACAAAGCGATAGCGAACATCGGATTTGATCACCCGTTCATAGGCGGCATTGATGTCTTTGATGTCGATAACTTCGATATCTGAGACGATGTTGTGCTCACCACAGAAATCGAGCATTTCCTGAGTTTCCTTGATCGAGCCGATCATCGAACCGGCCAGTGACTTACGACCGGCGATTAGAGCGAAAGCGCTGACCGGTACGGGGTTATCCGGCACCCCCACAAGCACCATGGTGCCGTCGACCTTGACGAGACCAAGATAAGCGTTCCAGTCGATCGGGGCCGACACCGTGTTGATGATTAGGTCGAACGACCCGGCCAGAGCCTCAAAGGTTTTCGGATCATTGGTCGGATAATAATGATCAGCCCCCAGACGCAGGGCATCGTCCTTCTTGGCCATAGATTGGCTAAGCACGGTAACCTCTGCCCCCAGCGCATGGGCCAGTTTCACGCCCATATGGCCAAGACCGCCCAAGCCGATAATGGCGACCTTCTTGCCCGGCCCGGCGTTCCAGTGCTTGAGTGGCGACCACAGGGTGATACCTGCGCACAACAGAGGCGCGGCCCCATCGAGCGGCAGATTGTCCGGCACCGACAGGACATAGCCTTCCTTGACGACAATGTGGTCGGAATAGCCGCCGTAGGTCGGCTGGCCGTCGGCGTCACGGTCGTTATAGGTCTGGGTCAGGCCGGGCAGATATTGCTCAGCATCCACATCGCGCTGGCAGTGGCGGCAGGAATCGACAAAACAGCCAACACCAACCCGGTCGCCTTCTTTGAATTTACTGACTTTGGCACCGACCTTGGTGACAACACCGACGATTTCATGACCGGGCACCTGCGGGTAGATGCCGGGGAACCATTCGTCGCGGACCTGGTGGATATCGGAATGGCAAACGCCGCAGAACTGGATATCGATGACCACATCGTCATCATTCGGTTCGCGGCGCTCGAACGAAAATGCTTGCAATGGGGCTTTAGGCGCAAGGGCGGCATAGCCTTTGGCGGTGCTCATGGGTCATGTCCTTATTGTTGGGGTTACAGATGTCATATAGGCACGACCTGAGCGGGGTTTAAGGGTAACCGCGTCCTAAAACTTGACCTCAGAGACATAATCCACAGGCTGTTGCGTCTGCGGGTGCGGCAGGCGCAGGGATTGCGCGTGCAGCAGCATACGCGGGCTAAGCCTACGCACCTCATCGGAAGCATAAAACTCATCACCGACAATGGGATGACCAATCGCCATCATATGCACCCGCAACTGATGTGACCTGCCGGTGACCGGCTCCAACTCCACCCGCGTCCGGTCGCTAAGGCGCTCAAGCACGCGGTAGCGCGTCAGGCTGGGCTTACCGATATCATGGTCAACCCTCTGGCGCGGGCGGTTAGGCCAGTCGGTGATCAGCGGCAGATCAACCGCGCCCTCATCGGCCGCCACCTGTCCGGCCACCACCGCCACATAGTGTTTATCAACCTGGCGCGCCTCAAAGGCCATCGACAGGCTGCGGTGGGCCGCTTTGCCGCGCGCCATCACCATAAGGCCGGAGGTCGCCATATCGAGCCGGTGTACGATCAGCGCATCAGGAAACGCCGCCTGCACGCGCACCGCCACACAGTCCTGATTGGCCTCACCCCGTCCCGGCACACTGAGCAGGCCTGCGGGTTTGTCGACGACAATTAGATAATCATCGCTATATATAATCAGCGGTAAGGACATGGGCCTGTCATAACCCATAGCCATTTCCGTTCAAGCCGGGAATCGTTTTAAGTCTGCAGGGTACGGAGATTGATATGAACGATGTATGGGAAGCGCGGCAGAAACCGGAACGTAAAGCCGACGATGACGCCCGTTCGCCCTTTGATGTCGATTATGCCCGCATCATCCATTCGGCGTCGTTCCGCCGGTTGCAGGGCAAGACCCAGATCCTGAACCTGGGCGACAGTGATTTTTACCGCACCCGCCTGACCCATTCGCTGGAGGTGGCGCAAATCGCCGGCGGGCTGGTGCGGCAGTTTCAGACCTTCGCCAAAGACCACCCCGCCTGCCCGCATCTACCGCCGATCAGTCTGGTGCAGACCTTGGGCTTTGCTCATGACCTCGGCCACCCGCCATTCGGGCATGGTGGGGAAACCGCGCTGAATTATTGTATGCGCAACGACGGCGGCTTTGAAGGCAATGGCCAGACTTTGCGCATCCTGACCAAACTGGAGAATTTCTCCAAAGCCAATGGCGCCAATCTGACGCGGCGGTCTCTGTTGGGCGTTTTAAAATATCCGGTGGCCTATAGTGCCGCCCGCAGCCCTGAAATTGTCCCGACGATTCAGGACGGCCCATCAGCCATCCGCATTATTGATCGCCATGCGTCTGAGCCGCCAAAATCCTATTTAGATTGCGAAACACAAGTCGTTGAATGGGCGCTGTCGCCGCTATCAATTGCCGATCGCAATCGATTTCAAGCCATTGATAAAAAAGACGGAAAGCACGCCAGAACGCGCCACAAATCGCTCGATTGTTCGATCATGGATATTGCCGACGACATCGCCTACGGCGTCCATGATTTCGAAGATGCTATCGCTTTGGGACTAATCCGGGAGGGCGATTTCAGGCGCGCGGTGTTAGAGCCCGACTGCGCGGTCTTCCTGAATTACCTTAACGAAAAATACCCGGATAAGTGCGGTAACGATGTCTATGAGCACTTTGTCCGTAGCTTATTTTCGGATTCCAACACCCGCAAGATGTTCATCAATATTCTGGTGCGGTTCCTTATGGCCAATGTCCGCTTAGAAGATAACGGCCTGTTTGACGAACCGCTGTTGCGTTACCGTGCGGGCATGACCGGGGCGCACCATCATTTCCTTAAGGCCCTGAAGGATATTGTGTTCGATAAGGTCATCAAAAGCCCGCAGGTTCAGCACCTTGAGTTCAAGGGCCAGAACATGGTCGTGGCCGTGTTTGAAACTTTCGAGAGTGATCCAAAAGCCTTTTTACCCACTGATGCTTATGAGAAATTTGCGGCATCAGGGGGTGACAAACGCATCATATGCGACCACATTTCAGGCATGACCGATGGCCACCTCATGAAGACCTATGAGCGCCTGTTCAGCCCGCGCATGGGGTCGGTATTTGATAAATTGTAAGGACGCGTATGACCGACATTGCCAATATTCCGCTCACCACCATTGAGGGTGCGCCTGCCACGCTTAGCGACTATGCGGGTAAGGTTGTCCTGCTGGTCAATGTCGCGTCTAAATGCGGCCTGACCCCGCAATATGAGGGGCTGGAGGCGCTGTACCGTGCCCGCAAGGATGATGGGCTGGTCGTGCTGGGCTTTCCCGCCAACAACTTCATGGGCCAGGAACCCGGCAGTGAGGATGAGATCGCCAATTTCTGTTCGCTGAGCTATGACGTCACCTTTCCGATGTTTGCCAAACTGAGCGTCAAGGGTGCGGATCAGCATCCACTGTATGCCGCTTTGACCGCAGCCGCCCCCGTAACCACCGGCGATGAGATCATGAAGGCCAAGCTGCAATCCTATGGTCTGGCCTCGCCTGCGCCCGGCGAAGTGTTGTGGAATTTCGAGAAGTTCCTGATCGGCCGCGATGGTCAGGTCAAGGGCCGCTTTTCGCCGGACGTCACCACCGATGACAAACGGTTGCAAACCGCCATTAATGCGGAGTTGACGGCCTGAATGGCGCTTAATCCGGCATCCCCTCTGGCGCAACTGATGCTGTCCCCGGTGCGAGCTGGCCGTGTCGAATGGATTGGCATCCGTCCGGCCCGCCGCGCGGCTATGCTGACACCTGACAGGATCGAATTAAACTCACAGGACGGCATTGTCGGTGATCGCTACATGAGTAAAACCACCGGCAACCGCCATGTGACCCTGATCCAGAGCGAGCATCTGATGGCCATCGCCTGCTTTCTGGGCCGCGATCAGGTCACGCCCGAAGACCTGCGCCGTAATATTGTCGTGTCGGGCCTGAACCTGCTGGCGCTCAAGGATCGTGAATTCCGGCTGGGAAGCGCCACCCTCAAAATGACCGGCGACTGCCATCCCTGCTCGCGCATGGAAGAGACCTTTGGGCCCGGCGGCTATAACGCGGTGCGCGGCCACGGCGGCATTACGGCACGGGTGATCATGGCAGGCACGGTAGCGATTGGCGAGACCGTTGTTCCGATGTCAGCACCAATAAACAATATGACGCCTCAAGATCACAATGCCGTTTAAGCTTCAGGCCCGCCCTGCCGTCAAAGCAAGTCGGGCCTGAAAGTATGGATCTACTCCTGATCGACGCTGCCGAGGCCGGATATATCCGTACTCACACTCGCAGGCTTGCCTTTCAGGTCGACATTTCCGGTTCCTGAAACCGACACGTTGACTTTGCCAGTGGCGGCAATCGTGGCATCACCGGCCCCGCTGACATCGATATTGGCATCGACGGTTTGCAGGTTCTCAAGCTCGGCATCGCCCATGCCGGAAATGTCGACATTCAGCGCCTGAGTGCGCCCCGCAACCTCCGCCTGACCGGCCCCGGAGATATCCAGATCAAGCTTTGGCTGGTCGTAATTGATCACCTCAAGATCGCCAATGCCGGAAATCCCAAAGCTGGTGACCGAAGGGGCCGTGATTTCGACCGTAAGGTGACCGCTGTTGGGCCGGAACTTACCGCCGTTCCAATTGAAATTGATGTGCTTTTCATTGTCAGCGCCATCTTTTATCGTCAGGCGGCCACCATCGAGCACCACCTGATCGACCATAGTCTTGTCACCGGTGATTTTCACGGATGCCACTGGCCCCTGCGTATAGATCACATCCGCCGGTATGTTGATGTCAAGCCGGTCACCACCCGTCCAGGTCAGGGCGCGAGTTGTGGTTTCCGTGGCCTTAGTGGTGCTGCGGACGACGATGCTGTGGTCGCCGTCTTCGAACCGTGCCCAGTTCCATCCGTCTGCGGCCATGTCGCGGCTGAACAGGGCGGCAGTGATGCCTAAGCTGACCACCGACAGGACAAGGCCCGCACCCGCGACGATAAAGAGTTTGCGTATCATGATAAATCTCCTTCAGAGGGGCCAGATCAGGCCGACTGAACATTCAGGGCGGGTTTCAGGAGGCGGTAGTGCAGGCGCGCATACCAGACGATGCCATTTACGAACCAGATGGTCACGGCAGCCGTCAAAGCGGCGACCGTCACGGACGCAGCCATCAGGCCAAGCCCGCCCAACAATGAGGCCGCGGCCCCGCCCGGCAAGCCCATGAACGGCCCGGCGGCAAACAGTGCGCCGCCACCAATGAAAGCGCCAACGGCTCCGAAAAAGAACCCGACGAGGGTTCCGGCAATAGCCATAACAATCGGCAATAGCACCAGAATATCGAGCGCCCCCAGACCAATAACCGCAAAGACGGCGGTCACCGCTGACGACGGCGTTTTGGAGTCTTCCCAGCGCTTCATGCCGGCCTCGGTGCGCAGTTCGCGGGCCAGACGCTCCGGATCACCCAAAGCCTGAGCCACTTCGGCTTCGGTACGGCCTGCGGCAGCCCCATCAGCAAAGTGGGTTTCGTAATCGGCCACAATATCGGCAATGGCGCTGGCCGGAAGGTCAGACAGACCGGCCTTAAGTTTAGTGAGAAATTCAGTACGGGTCATGGATCAGGCCTCGTTTACGGGTTGCGGTTCAGCGGGCTCAGCTAGGGGCTCAAGCAGGGCGTCAACCGCGCGGGCAAACCCGCGCCATTCGTTGCTTTGTGCCTTAAGCGCCTTATGACCCGCCGGGGTCAGACGATAGTATTTACGTGACGGACCGGATGAGGATTCGACCAGATAGGTTTCCACCAGACCGTCCGTCTGCATGCGCCGCATCAGGGGGTAGATCGTCCCTTCGCCCATGCCGATCGCGCCTGACAACAGGCTGGCGATCTCATAGGCATAGTTTTCGCGGCGGGCGAGCACGGCCAGGACACACAGGCCCAGCACGCCCTTTTTAAGTTGTATATCAATAGGTTCAGGCATTTTCCCATCCTTCCGCCGAAGCGCTCGGGCTGCGGTGATCAATCTCACCGGCTGATTACCTATCTATAGCAAGCTACCATTCACTGCAAGATACCTATCGATACATAACGCATTTGTAATGTTCACCTCAAAACAGAAAAAAGCCCGCCGGTGTGGCGAGCTTTGGGTTACTTGAAGACGTTCTCGTAAATATCCGGCTTGAACCCGGCAATCAGTTGATCCCCGGTATCGAGTATGGGCCGCCGGATCATCGACGGTTGCGCTTGCATTAGCCGCAACGCCTTGGCCTCATCCAGATCAGCGCGATCTTCGTCCGGCAGTTTCCGAAACGTCGTGCCGGAGGTATTGATCAACTTTTGCCAGCCGATGCGATCAGCCCAACCTTCGAGAACATCCTGCCCGATGCTCAATGCCTTATAGTCATGGAACACAGCCTCAACACCACGCGCCTCCAGCCAGTGGCGGGCCTTGGCCATAGTGTCGCAATTCTTGATGCCATAGATTTTCACAGCCACGAGTCACTCCTGAGCAATGTATATCTGCTCATAGCCGTCCTGCGGACAGGGTTTCAACCCGGCATCAGTTCCTCAAGCGACTCTTTCCACGGCAGGTCTTCATAGCGCGGGGTGAACCCTGCCGCTTCGTAGGATTTTCGCGTGGTGACAAAATCCACGTCGCCATTGCCGTAAATCACCAGTTCTTCGCGGTTAAGGCCACGCCCGCGATAAAGGCCATACATCTCGATCATGCAATGTCTCCCGATGTCCCGGTCAGGTTCTCACCGAAACATATCCCCTGGCGCGCGAATTTACCATTCACCCCCGGTAAACTTACCGCGAGCAGCCCTCCAAAACGCTCGCCTTATGAGCGAAATGCGCCCAATGGTTAACTTGCCAATTGCTCTCTTATGTCCTTTGCCGGACAGTAAGTGACCCCACAATCATAAGGAGGAGACCATGACCACCGCGATAGTCCCCGATCATCGCCTGCTCAATCAGTATCTTGACGCGGTACTGCACGCCTTTTCGACGGGTAAACGCCCCCACAGCGATACCCGCGAAAAGATCATCTACATCATTCAGGCCGCCAGCCAGAACGATGCGGAGCTTGAAACCTATCTGCGTCAGGAAATTGAGGCCTATAACCGCCCGTCGGCCGGACGGCGCCGAGTCATGAAACCGCTGAGCGTCACTGAGCCAACCCATTAACGCCCTCAAACCACAAAGCATGACCTACGCCGTAGACTGCCTGATCCTGACGCCCGGCGATATAGACCTGTCGCGATCGCCTTTGGCAGGGCTTGGGGCGGGGCTTGGGGCTGGGCTTGGGGCGGAGACCTTTGTGCTGGGGGCTTTCAATCCCGGCCTGACACGGCTGGAAAGCGGCAATCTGCTGATGATGGTGCGCGTCGCTGAGGCTTTGAAAACGCCAATAACGAACGGCCATATCCACGCCATCAGGTGGGATGCTCAATCAGGTTACGTCCTTGATCCGTGGCCGCTGGATTGGGTCGACACCACCGACCCACGCGTCTTTAAGGTTGCGGACGCCTCATGGAAGGTCATCGCCCTGACCTCACTGTCGTGGCTTTTGCCCGTGGAGTTGAGGCCTGACGGACTGGAGATTATCAGCATCCACTACGATAAAGCGATCACGCCCACCGCCAGCTTTCAGTGTTATGGCATAGAAGACCCGCGCATCAGTAAGGTGAATGGTGAGTGGCTGATGACCACCTGCTCGATCAGTCCGGAGCGTCACGCGACCGTGCTTTACAGGTCTCAGAACGGTCTGGACTGGCGCTTTGCCGACATGGTTCTGGATCACCAGAATAAGGACATGCTGATCTTTGAAGGCCTGATCACAGATGAATATTGGGCCCAAACCCGCCCGTTGGGGGATGTCTATTTCGCCTATCCGCCAGACAGTCCCTGGCATGCCGGTCCGTCAATTAATCTGGCGACCTCAAAAGACGCGCTCTACTGGAAGCCCTGCACGCGCGCCGGCCTGCGTCCAAAGAAGGGCATGGCAGCCACGGCCCGCATGGGCGGCGGCACACCACCGATCCTGACGCCCGATGGCTGGCTGAGCCTGTGGCATGGGGTCGAGCCCAAAGTGGTCGTCGGCATCTACCGTACCTATTGGTCACTACTGGATAAGGACGACCCCAGCCGCGTGATCCATACCTCTCCACAGCCGTTGCTGGAGGCTAATCCCGACCTGACAGCCCCCCTTCAGGATAAAATGTACCTGAACGACGTGGTTTTTACGACCGGCATAGTTGATGGCGGCGATTATTATATCGTGGCTTCGGGTGAGACCGATCTGGCCTGCCGCATCACCCATATCCCCAAATCGGTATTCCGGATTTAGGCGATCAGCCCCTTGATCGGCGCTACCCGCTCAGACCCTGGAAACACCGTACCTGACAAAGACGAAGCCGATACCCCAAACTGATCCGCCGCAATGCCCTTAATGACGGCCCGCAGATCGGTTGTCGGCATCAGATCGCGGTTTTCAAAAAGCTGTCCGCCTTTCAATCCCGGCCAATCACCAATGACCCGACCGCCCTTGACCGCACCACCGGCCAGAAACGCCACTGTACCGGTGCCGTGATCCGTCCCCTTGGTGCCGTTGGGATTGACGGTGCGGCCAAATTCCGTAACCACCAGTACGGTCGTATCCTGCCACGCAGGCCCCAGCGTCGTCTCAAAGGCCGCAATCGCCTGATCCAGCCCGCCCATAAGACGCGTCAGTCTCTGGGTTTCCTGTGCATGGGTATCCCAACCGTCAAACGCCAAGGCCGCCAGACGCGGGCCTTCGGGCTGCGCCATAAGGTTGGCAGCCCCTTGCGCCATCTGCACCATCATGGCCGGATCAGCCGAGCCGCCGCGCGCATTGGTTTGGGTCATGTTGGCGGCGATTTTACCGGTCTCCACCCCTTCGGTCAGCACCCTGTATAATAAGGGATCGGACTGTTCATAAAGCGCCATCAGCCGCGCTGGCAAATCCGGATCGACCGGCGACAGGCTAGACGGCGCCCAACCCAGCACTTCGGCTTCCCCGCGCATAACCAGTGGTGTCGTAGCGCCCACGCCCAAGCCCCGGATTGGCGCGCCCTGCCCCTTGGGCATTACAGTCAACAGCCGGTTCATCCAGCCGGAGCGGGTAAAGCCAGTCTTTTCATGACCGGACTCCAAAACGTCCTGGCCATCGAAATGGGATCGTTCGCGGAAAGGCGAGGCGACCGCATGAACGACCGCCCCTTGCCCGGCCTTATATAACCGCGCAAACTGCGGCATGGCCGGATTAAGCGCGAACAGGTCATTGAGCGGCAGCGCATCGGCCTTAACAGCCGCCAGTTCCCCGCGCACCCGCTCAAAATCCGGATCACCGACCGGCGGCACGGCGCTCAAGCCATCCAGCGCCCCGCGCAGGATAATGGTGACAAATCGCGGATCTCGGCCTGTGGCCGCATGGGCCAGCCCAAAGCCACCAAAGGCGGCACTCGCCCCCATCAGGCCCAGTAAATTACGGCGATGAATAGTCATTTTTAGCGCCTCATAAATTCGGGGGACATGAACAGAATGGCTAAGCCTTGCGCACGGCTTTCGGCGCGGGCAATGGCGGTGCGTGTCGCCTCACTCAACGACGGACCAAACAGGCTTTCACTTAATTCGCGGGCATCGAGCCGCTCCGCCGCCCGTATCGACAGACTGTTGGCGACCTCAAGACGCGTGCTCAGGCCTTCGGGCGAGGCCCAGACATCGGCCGTGTCGGCAAAGCCATTCGGGCCCGGCGGCTCCCACAGTGGCTGGCCCATAGCCTTGAGCGTGGTCGCGATCATAGCCGGTTTCATTTTGGTGTCACTGGCGCGGATCATGGCAATCAGATGCTCCTGCGGGGAGCGTATCTTGGCCGGTTGCGCGCTCCAGCTTTCGGGTGCATCAATCAGGGTCTCATAGACCGTTTTCAGATCGCCGTCGCTGCGGGTAAAGCTCTGGCTCAGCTTCTCAACTAGAGACTGTGGCGGCACATCGGCCACGAAATGACGCGCCAGCTTATAGGCAATATGGTTGGCGGTCGCCGGATGACGGCTCAGGTCTTTCAACACCGCCAACCCCTGATCCTGCCCCGCCTGCGCATAGGTTTTTCCCAGCACCGTCTGCGGCCCCGGTTCATGCTGATTGGCATTAAAGCCGAAATCACCGGCCTTGCGGTCAATGCCCCAGCCGGTGATGACCTTGGCAAAGCTGGTGACATCAGCCTGAGCGTAGCCGCCGTTCACCCCCAGCGTATGCAACTCAAGAATTTCGCGCGCCAGATTTTCATTCAGGCCCCGCTGGCCTTTGCGGTTGGCGCGAGAATTTGGGCCGATCGATTGGTGATTATCCAGATACATCAGCATGGCAGGATGGCTTTCAGCCGCAATCAAAAGGTCGGTAAATGAGCCGAATATGTGGGGCCGGATCGCCTCACGCTCATAGGCGCCCGCCAGTACCCCGACTGGCAAAGACCGGTTGACAGCGACCGCGAAATGATTGGCCCAAAACATCACCAGCCGCTCATTGAACCCGATCACCGGTGTCCGCAGGCTGCCGTCATAGCGGGCAGACAACTCATCAATGAAAACCCGACGACGGGGATTATCGGGCGTGTCGTCCATCTGACGGGCCTGCTTTTTGCCTTTGCCCGCCGCCATCATCTCTGGTTTTTCAGAGGCCATACCTTCCGCCATTTCGGGTATGGCGGTCGCTTTGCGATTATCACGCCTTGAGGCCTGATAGACCTCCAGTTGCTGCATAAGGGCCGGTGTCGCTGGCAAATCCGCCAGTGAGTCAGGCGATACCATCTCCGCTTTCAGCGCTTCCCGCGCGTCGCCGGTCAGCCCCCTACCGCCTGCAGACAGGCCCAGACCAAAGCGGTTAACCGCTAAAACTAATGATGACGCGACAGCCATGGCGTATCCTTTTGGATATATTTCCAAATAAAGTCATCATACAAATCGGGCGAAATTCCGCCCGAAATCTGAACGGAAATTTCTGGTAGCGCTATCAGCTATAACGTGCCAACCTCTCTCAAAAATATAAAACAGGGAGAGGTTGGCTTATGTTCGCAAAACCTATACGGGCCTTGCGCTGGTGGATCATCGGGCTGGTGATGCTCGGAACGATCATAAATTATCTGACGCGCAGCACCTTAAGCGTCGCGGCCCCCACGCTGACGACCGAACTTAACCTCACGCCGCAGCAGTACAGCTACATTACCGGCCTGTTTCAGCTTGGCATCATGATGCAGCCCATCGCGGGATATTTTCTGGATATCATCAAGCTGAAATGGGGCTTTGCCATCTTCGCCACCGCCTGGGGCCTGATCACCATGGCCCACGGACTGGCCAATAGCTGGCAAGGTCTGGCAGCCCTGCGCGGTCTTTTAGGGTTTGCCGAAGGCATCGCCCACCCCGGCGGTCTTAAGGTTGTTGCCGAATGGTTTCCGGCCAAAGAACGCGGTCTGGCCGGCGGCATCTACAATATCGGTGCGTCATTCGGGTCGATGCTGGCCCCGCCCCTAGTGGTGTGGGCCATCCTTTATTACAACTGGCGCATGGCCTTTGTGATCACCGGCGTGTTCGCATTGATTTGGGTGGTTTTGTGGATCTTCTGTTATCAATCGCCGGAAAAGCACAAAGCTCTGTCTGAGGCGGAAAAAACCTACATCAAGGAAGGTCAGGAAAGCTTTCTGGAAGGCACCGCCGAAAAGCCCTCGCCTATGAAAATCCTGCGGCAGCGCAATTTCTGGGGCATTGCCCTGCCGCGCTTTCTGGCCGATCCGACCTAGGGCACGCTGACCTTCTGGATGCCGTTATATCTGGCCACGTCGCGCGGGTTCGACCTGACCCAGATCGCGCTGTTTGCGTGGCTGCCGTTCGTCGCCGCCGACATCGGCTGCCTGTTCGGGCCTGCGGTAGTGTTGTGGCTGCAAAAGCGCGGCATCTCCCTGATTAATGCCCGCCGCTGGACCTTTACGCTGGGGGCGGTACTTATGACCAGCATGATCTTTGTCGGCATGGTCGATAGTCCTTATGTGGCCATCGGGCTTCTGTGCCTGGGGGCGTTTGCGCACCAAACCCTGTCGGTGACCGTGATCACCATGTCGACCGATCTGTTTCGCAAACACGAAGTCGGCACGGTCACCGGCATGGCGGGCACCTTTGCCAATCTGGGGGTTCTGCTGTTCTCATTGGCCATTGGGGCGCTGGTCACCACCGTCGGATATGAGCCGTTCTTTATTGTGCTGGGCGTACTTGATCTGATTGCCGCCGCCGTTTTGTGGACTCTGGTCAAAGCACCAGCACCTGAAGCGGAGGTCAAGCCATGATCCGCAACCCGATCCTGCCCGGTTTTAACCCCGATCCGTCTATCGTCCGTGTCGGCGATGACTACTACATCGCCACCTCGACCTTTGAATGGTATCCGGGCGTTCAGATCCACCATTCGCGCGATCTGGTCAACTGGCGGCTGATCGCGCGGCCGCTTAATCGTGCCGCCCAGCTTGATATGCGCGGGGCTCCCGATAGCTGCGGCGTGTGGGCGCCGTGCCTGACCTATGCAGACGGATTGTTTTACCTGATCTATACCGATGTCAAACGCTATGGCCGCACCACGGTCGGCGGTGCCAGCGGGGCGTCACTGCGGGATTTCCATAACTATCTGGTGACCTGCCCGACCATTGACGGCGACTGGTCAGATCCGGTTTTCTTGAATAGCGGTGGGTTTGATCCGTCACTGTTTCACGATGACGATGGTCGCAAATACCTGACCAACATGCTGTGGGACCACCGGCCCGGACGCAATCGCTTTGCCGGGATTGTCATTCAGGAATATTCGCCCGCTGAGCAGGCCTTGATCGGGGAACGCAGGCTCATTTTCGAGGGCACCTCGCTCGGCTTCACCGAAGGCCCCCATGTCTATAAGCGCAACGGCTGGTATTATCTGCTGACCGCCGAAGGTGGCACCGGCTGGAACCACGCCGTAACCCTGGCGCGCTCCAAATCCCTGATGGCGCCATATGAGTTGCACCCCAAGCGCCATATTTTAACCAGCCGGGGCCGCCACGACAGCCCGCTGCAACGGGCCGGACATGCCGATTGGGTGGAAGCCCGCGATGGTACGCCGATGATGGTCTATCTGTGCGGCCGCCCGCTGCCCAACCGCGGGCGGTGCGTTATGGGGCGTGAAACCGCCATTCAGCCGATACGCTGGACCGAAGACGACTGGCTGGAGACGGTCGCGGGCGATGGCTTGCCGCTTTTGGAATGTGACAGCCCCGAACCCTTACAGACCGCCCCCACGCCCCCGGTCAGAACCACATTCGACACGCCCGTTCTGCCCATTGAGTTTCAGTGGCTGCGCACGCCCGAACCCCAGCGCCTGTTCAGCCTGACCGAACGGCCCGGTCACCTCAGACTCTATGGCCGCGAATCTATCGGAAGCCTTTATGAGCAATCGCTCATCGCCCGCCGTCAGCAGGCCTTTAGCTATACCGCTGAAACCGAGATGGCGTTTGAACCGGCCCATTATCAACAGGCCGCCGGGCTGGTGTGCTATTACAATAGCAGCAAATTCCACTACCTTCATGTCTCGCACGATGACACGGTGGGCCGCCATATCCGTGTGATGTCGGCCCTGCCCGATGCGCCTGTGAGTGATGCCTTCACCGCACCGATACCGATCGGGTCAGGCCCAATCGCCTTACGGGTCGAGGTCACCTATGAGCATCTGCGCTTTGCCTTCAGGCTGGCCAGTGATGGCGAATGGACATGGATCGAAGCGGTGTTCGACGCCAGCATTTTGTCGGATGAGGCTACGGCACCGGGCCTGCCCAATTTCACCGGCGCATTTGTCGGCATGGCCTGTCAGGATATGTCCGGCACGGTTCTGCCTGCCGATTTCGCATTTTTCGATTACCATGAGCGTCCGTAAGTCCATGTCTTAGCGTCTAAGAACACTCAGACGCCCTATATAAAAAATATATAGCCCACCTCCGCAATCATACACCGCCTATATGCCGATCAGCCTAAAGCCCTCTCACCTTAAACGTGAACGGAGGGCTTTTTATATGGCCATCGTCTATTGCCTGGCCGGGGCAGGCTTTTTCGGCCTGTGCCTGGCTTTTGTCGGTTTCGCCGAAGACTTGCGTGAGGGCGGATCATGATCGCGCTCTATATTGCCGCAGGCTTAGTGACCGTCGCTTTGGCGGGCTATCTGATCGTTGCCCTGATCAAGCCTGAGCTTTTTCCCTAACAACTTAATTATTTTAACGCGCATTTATATCCAAAAAACCGCCTTGAAACTTCCTTGGCACTTTTTGGAATGCGCTTATCCGGAGAAACCGACATGATGCTCGGTGTCACGCCAAGCGGCTGGTTGCAGCTTGGCTTTTATATGTGTGTGCTCACGGCGCTGGCGGTGCCGCTCGGCGGGTATATCGCCCGCGTCCTGTCAGGTGAGCGGACGGTTTTGTCGCCTGTGCTTGCCCCTGTCGAGCGCGCGTTTTTGAACCTTAGCCAGTCACGTCCGAATGAAGACATGACCTGGAAACAGTACGCGACCGCGGTCATTACCTTTTCGCTCGGTGGATTCTTGCTGCTGTTTACGTTGTTGCTGGCGCAAGGGTTTCTGCCGCTCAATCCGCAAGGTCTGTCCGGTCTGACACCTGATCTGGCGTTCAATACGGCGGTCAGTTTTGTGACCAATACCAACTGGCAATCTTACGGCGGCGAGACCACGCTTAGCTATTTCAGCCAGATGGTCGGGCTGACGGTACAGAACTTTGTCTCGGCCGCCGTGGGTATAGCCGTGCTGGCCGTATTGATGCGCAGCCTGTCTCGGCAAAGCACCAATAAGCTCGGCAATTTCTGGACCGATCTGGTGCGGATCAATCTCTATATCCTGCTGCCGCTGGCGCTGATTGTAGCCGTCATTCTAGGCTCGCAAGGGGTTATTCAGACCTTCAGCGCCTATGTCACCGCCCAAACGCTGGAAGGCGGTCAGCAGACTCTGGCGCTTGGCCCGGTGGCGTCCCAGGAAGCCATCAAGATGCTGGGCACCAATGGCGGCGGTTTCTTCAACACCAACTCGTCCCACCCGTTTGAAAACCCGACACCCTTCAGCAATTTTGTGGAACTGATCTCGATCCTGCTGATCCCGGCAGCGCTGTGTTTCACCTTTGGTAAGATGGTCGGCGACAACCGTCAGGGCGTGGCCATCTTTGCGGCCATGACGCTGGTGTTTGTGCCCATGACGGTCGCCTGTATCGCGCTTGAACAGTCCGGCAATCCGCATCTGATCACGGCGGGCGCTGACGCTGGCGGCGGAAACATGGAGGGAAAAGAAACCCGCTTTGGTATCACCAATTCCGCCCTGTGGGCGACCGCCACCACCGCCGCCTCCAACGGTTCGGTCAATGCCATGCACGACAGCTTTACACCACTGGGCGGCATGATCCCGATGGTGCTGATGCAGTTCGGCGAAGTCATCTATGGCGGCGCGGGCTCAGGGCTTTACGGCATGTTGGTGTTTGTCATCCTCACCGTGTTTATCGCAGGCCTGATGGTTGGACGTACCCCCGAATATCTCGGCAAAAAGATCGGCGGCTATGAGATCAAGATGGCCTCGATCGCCGTGCTCCTGCCCTGTGCGCTGGTGCTGATCTGCACGGCTGTGGCGGTGCTGTCACCACTCGGTCAGGCCGGAATCTATAACCCCGGTGCGCAGGGCTTTTCTGAGGTACTCTATGCCTTTACCTCAGCCGCCAACAATAACGGATCGGCCTTTGCGGGCCTGGGCGCGAACAACCCGTTCTACAATTCCTTGCTGGGGTTGTGCATGTTGTTTGGCCGCTTCTTTGTGCTGCTGCCCGTTCTGGCCATTGCCGGATCGCTGGCCGCCAAGCAGACCGTGCCTGTCTCCACAGGAACCTTGCCCACCCACACCCCTCTGCTCGTCGCCATCCTGATCGGGGTCATCGTCCTCGTTGGTGTGCTGACCTATGCCCCGGCGCTCGCCCTTGGGCCGGTCATAGAACATTAACCATGCTCAAAGGCTAAATTCACTCTCCTCCCCTGCGTAGCGGGGGAGGTGGCAGCGAGCTTTCGCGAAGCTGACGGAGGGGGCAACCCGACCACAAAACGCCCCCTCCGTCGCAAAACAAGTTGCGACACCTCCCCCGCTTCGCAGGGGAGGAGGAAAGAGAAATTCTCATGACAATATCATCTCAACCCTATAAACTCGATATGATGGGCGCCGTGCTGGCGGCCTTTAAGCGGCTCGATCCGCGCTATCAGATCCGCAATCCGGTCATGTTCCTGGTCTGGGTCGGGTCGGTCGTCACCACCGCGATCCTTGTGGTCATGTTTGCCGATCCGGACACGCTCATCAGCGGTGGCCAGCCAGTCTGGTTCGTCGGCCTGATCTGTTTCTGGCTATGGTTCACCGTGCTGTTTGCGAATTTTGCCGAAGCGATCGCCGAAGGGCGCGGCAAGGCGCAGGCCGACAGTCTCAAAAAAGCCCGTCGCGATGTCTCGGCCAAGAAGCTCGACAAATCCAAAAAGCAAACCGTCGTTGCCGCAAACACCCTTCGCAAAGGCGACCTGATCATCATCGAAGCGGGCGATGTCGTCCCCGCCGACGGCGAGGTGGTTGAGGGCATAGCCTCGGTCGATGAAAGCGCCATCACCGGCGAATCCGCCCCCGTCATCCGCGAATCCGGCGGCGACCGCGATGCCGTCACCGGCGGCACGCGGGTGCTCAGCGACTGGATCATCGTGCGCGTCACGGCTGATCCGGGCGAGAGCTTTCTGGATAAGATGATCGGCTTGGTCGAATCGGCCAAGCGCCAGAAAACGCCCAATGAGATCGCCCTGTCGATCCTACTGGCGGCCCTGACCCTGGTGTTCCTGCTGGCGTGTGCCACCCTGCTCCCGTTCTCGCTGTTCAGTGTCGAGCGGGCAGGTTCCGGCACGGTGATTTCGATTGTCGTCCTGATTGCGCTTCTGGTCTGCCTGATCCCTACCACTATCGGCGGGCTATTGTCGGCCATCGGTATTTCGGGCATGCAGCGCCTGATCAAGGCCAATGTTATCGCAACGTCCGGCCGCGCCGTCGAAGCCGCCGGCGACATCAACGTCCTGCTGCTTGATAAAACCGGCACTATCACCTTTGGCAACCGTCAGGCGGTTGAGTTCATCCCGGCCTCCAATGTCACCGCCCGCCAACTGGCCGAAGCGGCTGAGCTGTCCTCACTGGCCGATGAGACCCCTGAAGGCCGATCAGTGGTCACGCTTGCCCGTGCGCAGTTTGACATTGTCGCCCGTGCCGCTGCCGATATCAAAGCCACCTTCATTCCGTTTTCAGCGGAGCACCGCGCCTCGGGTGTCATCATCAATGAACGCCACATCATGAAGGGCGCCGGTGACGCCATTGCCAAACTGGTCGCCCTCAAAGGCGGACAGGTGCCGTCCGGCGTCAATGCGGCGGTCGAGGACATTGCCCGCAAGGGCGGCACCCCGCTGCTGGTCGCCGAAGGCCCCAAGGTTTTGGGCGTTATCTACCTCAAGGACATCGTTAAACCCGACATCAAGGTCCGGCTGGCGGAACTGCGTAAGATGGGCATCAAGTCGGTGATGATTACCGGCGATAATCCCTTGACCGCCGCCGCTATTGCCAGTGAGGCCGGGGTCGATGATTTCGTTGCCGAAGCCACACCGGAGACAAAACTGAAATATATCCGCAAGATGCAGGAAGGCGGGGAAATGGTGGCTATGGTCGGTGACGGCACCAATGACGCCCCGGCTTTGGCCCAATCAGACGTGGCCGTGGCCATGAACTCAGGCACCCAGGCCGCCAAGGAAGCCGGCAATATGGTTGATCTGGACAGCGATCCGACCAAGCTGATCGAGATTGTCGAGATCGGCAAACAGCTTTTGATGACACGCGGGGCCCTAACGACGTTCAGCATTTCCAATGACCTCGCCAAATATTTTGCCATTATTCCGGCGGCTTTTGCCACCACCTATCCGGCGCTTGGCGTGCTTAATGTTATGGGATTGTCGTCGCCGTTGAGCGCTATTCTTGCCGCCGTGATTTTCAACGCCCTGATCATCGTCGCTCTCATCCCGCTGGCGCTGAAAGGTGTCAAATACCGGGCTGAATCTGCCTCCAACATGCTGACACGCCACGCCCTGATTTACGGCTTGGGCGGGATCATCGCCCCGTTCATCGGCATCAAGATCATTGATCTCGGCCTGAGCGCCGTCGGCTTAGTGTAAGGAATTTATCATGTCATTCACCTCCCACATCCGCCCGACTTTAGTCACGCTTGGCCTGTTCACGGTTCTGTTCGGCGGGGTCTACCCCCTCACCGTCACTGGCATCACCAGCCTTGCTTTTGCTGACAAGGCCCAAGGCTCCCTAATCCACGACGGCGACACCGTCACCGGCTCACGCCTGATCGGGCAGAACTTCACCAAGCCTGAATATCTGTGGGGCCGTTTGTCGGCCACGGCTGAGACGCCCTATAATGCCGGGGCCTCCTCCGGCTCCAACTACGGCGTCAATAACCCCGCCCTGCATGAGGCCGCTGCCGCCCGCAAAATGGCACTTGGGGTCGAAATCCCCGTCCCTGTTGACCTGTTGACCGCGTCCGGTTCCGGCCTCGACCCGCACATCAGCCCTTCGGCGGCGGAAATTCAGGTTCCCCGCATCGCCGCCGCCCGCGCCGTCCCTGCGGCTAAGGTACGCGCCGCCATCGACGCCGCAACCGAAGGCCCTACGCTTGGAATTTTCGGCGAAGCGCGCGTCAATGTGCTAGAGGTCAATCTTCGACTGGATGGCAAGCTGTAAGTGAGCATCAATACCCGACCCGACCCTGATAAACTCCTCGCCCTCATCCGCACCGATGAGGGCGAGCCCGCATCCGGTAAGCGCCGGGGGCGGTTGAAAATCTTCTTTGGCGCCTCCGCCGGGGTGGGTAAGACCTTTGCCATGCTGACCGAAGCACAGCGTCTCCATACTGAAGGCCGCAATGTCACCATCGGCGTGGCGGAACATCATGGTCGGGCAGAGACTCTGGCCCTGATCGACGGATTGCCAGTGCTGCCTTTGCGGGAGATCGATCATCGCGGGATCAGGGTTCATGAGTTTGATCTTGATGCGGCGCTCACCCAACATCCTGATCTCATTTTGGTCGATGAATACGCCCACACCAATGCGCCAGGATCGCGGCACCCCAAGCGCTGGCAGGACATCGAAGAACTGCTCGACCACGGCATTGATGTCTATACAACCCTGAACGTCCAGCATCTGGAAAGCCTCAACGATATGGTGGCGCGCCTGACCGGCGTATGGGTGAAGGAAACTGTGCCCGATGCCGCCTTTGATGCCGCCGATGAGATCGCCCTTATCGACCTGCCGCCCGATGAGTTGCTGAAACGCCTCCATGACGGCAAGGTCTATGTGGCCGAAGGGGCCAACCACCGTGCCGCCGAGAACTTCTTTAAAAAGAGCAATCTGGGCCGCCTGCGCGAACTGGCCCTGCGCCGCACGACCGAGCGGGTTGATGCCCAGAACGATGCCTTAAGCGCCGCGCAAGGTCATGATGAAGCTGCCACCGGTGATAAAATCCTCGCGCTCGTCGGGCCGGACGCTCTGTCGTCGCGCCTGATACGCCACACCAAGCGCATGGCTGACCGCACCCGCGCCCCGTGGTCAGCGCTTTATCTGCACACTGACCGCCATGAAACCCTGTCACCCAAGGCGCGCCTGCGGGTCGAGCATAATCTGCGGCTGGTCGAAAAACTTGGCGGGCGGGTGGTACGCCTGAATGCGGCGCGCGCCGCCACCGCTATCCTCGGCTATGCCCGTCACAACGGCTTCACCCGTCTGGTACTCGGCCACAGTCATCAGCCGTGGTGGCGCAGGTTGTTGGGGGCTACGTCCCTGTCACAAAAGCTGATCGAGCGCGGCGCAGGTCTTGAAATCACCACGCTTAATGCTGATCTTGAGACAGCAGAAACCCCGCGTGACGATACCTCCGGCTGGGAAGTCTGGGCGGCCCGCCCCCGCGACTATTTGATGGCGGCCGCCATCATCGCGGCCTGCACGCTTTTAGGGTTGCCCTTCCGTAATCTGACCGATCCTGACACCCTGATCATGCTCTATCTGATTGGTGTGGTCATCACCGCCGCACGGTTCAGCATCGGCCCGGCGGTGCTGGCCTCGGTCCTGTCGGTCGCCGCCTTCAACTGGTTTTTCATCACCCCCTACTACACCTTCACCTTTGATGACGTCAGCTATGCGGTGACGTTTGTGGTCATGCTGATCACCTCGCTGATAGTCGGCTCACTGACAGCGCAGTTGTCCCGCCACGCCCGCCTGGCGCGTAAGGGCGAAGCCGAGACCCGCCTGCTCTACGACCTGTCGCGACAGTTGTCCGCCGTGCGCGGTGTTGAGGCTATGGGCGAAGTCCTCGTGCGCCATCTGCAACCAGCCTTTGAGGCCGACATCCGCCTGTGGGCCGGGGAGCGCCAGATTACCGGTGCGCCGCTAAGTGATGCCAAGGAAATCGGCGCGCGCCACTGGGTCATGCAAAACCATCACATCGCCGGCCGTCATACGGATACCTTGCCCTCGGCCAGCGGCCTTTATCTGCCGGTTATGGCCGAAAACAGTCCTTTGGGCGTTTTGTCGATCACACCCCGCGCTGATGACCGCCAGTTCACCGGCGCCGACCAGCTTGTGTTCGAGACGGTCGCCAGCCTGATCGCCGGGGCCTTTCAACGCGCCCGTCAGGCCGAGTTGGCCGAAACCTCGCGCGTGGAGTCTGAGAACGAAAGATTGCGCAATGTCTTGCTGGCGTCGTTATCGCATGACCTGAAAACGCCGCTGACCGTCATGAACGGTTCGGTGTCGTCTTTGCTCAAACTGCGTAAAAAGCTGCCGCGCGAAGCGGTTGAGGAACTGACCAATCTGTGGGGCCACCTGACGCGGCTTCAGAAATTTGTGACCAATCTGCTGCGTATGGCGGCCATTACGTCGGGCCAGATGCGCCTCAATCTTGAGCCCTATCTCATTCAGGAAATCACCGGAGCGGCCATCGCCCGCGTCGAACCGCAAAAAGGCGCGCGCCAGATCCGCACAACCGTCAGCGGTCAGTTGCCGATGGTGCAAATCGACGGCGCACTCATTGAGCAGGTGCTGATCAATCTGATCGAAAACGCCATCGCCCACACGGATGATAATGGCATAATCACGATAACTTTAGAGACCGATGCTGATCGGGTACGGGTACGCATCAGCGATGACGGCGAAGGGCTTAGACCCGGCGAGGAGACGCGCATCTTTAACAAATTCCATTCCGGCAAACCCGCTGCCGACCGCGACGGGTCAGGCACCGGCTTAGGCCTTGCCATCTGCAAGGGCATAGTTGAGGCCCACGGCGGCATGATCTACGCCAAGAACAACCCGCCAAAAGACGACGCCCCCACCGGCGCCAGCTTTATCTTTACCCTGCCGATAGCTAAGTAAGCTTTATGACCACCATTCTGATCATCGAAGACGAAGCCGATATCCGCCGCTATTTGCGGGCCACCCTGATCGCGCGCGACTATGAGGTGCTTGAGGCGGCGACCGCCAAGGAGGGCCTGCAGAAACTGACGGTCAACCGGCCCGATGTGGTCATTCTCGACCTCGGCCTGCCTGATCAGGACGGTCAGGATTTTATCCGGCAGGTGCGCGAATGGTCAAAAACCCCGATCATCGTCCTGTCGGCCCGTGATCGGGAATCTGATAAGATCGAGGCGCTGGAAAACGGCGCTGACGATTATCTGACCAAACCGTTTGCGGCCGGAGAACTGCTGGCGCGGGTGACCGTCGCCCTGCGTCATGCGGCCCAAAGCCCTGCGGGTGCCACCGAAATCATCGAGTATGCGGGTCTCAAAGTCGATCTGGCCGCCCGCAGGGTGTGGCTGAACGGCGACGATGTGCACCTGACGCCCATCGAGTACAAACTCTTGTCAGAATTCATTCGTCACCGCGGCAAGGTCTTAACCCACGCCCAGCTTTTAAAAGCCGTCTGGGGCCGTCATTCGAGCGACCAGAACCACTACCTACGCATCCACACCCAGCACCTACGTGAAAAGCTCAACGACGATCCGCTGGCTCCGACCTTTATCTTCACGGAGCCCGGCATAGGCTACAGATTCAGCGATCAGTAGTTCGGGCGGAATGAAGCCAAATCTCATGTTCGTTTTCCTTAACCGACACACCGTGCAGTTCGTGCAGGGCGCGCGCAAAGCCCCTGGTATCACCGGCGTCGAAGACACCATCTATCTTAAGCGCTTGCAGCGCCGGGGTCGTCACCGTCAGCTTTACGCGGCTGTAGCGGTTCATTTCATCGACAGCTTCAGCCAGAGGGGCGCTCTCAAAGCTAAGGCGCCTCTGCTGCCAGTCCAGGATGCGTGTTGCCCGGGCGGCGGTGACCGGTCCGGTACGACCTTGTGAATCCACTCTGACCGCCTGACCGGGACGCAATACGACATTGGCATCAGTGTTCTTGGCCCCCACCCTGACCCCGCCTTCAATCAGATCGACCTCGGTAGTTTCAGCCTTGCGATAGACATTGAATTTCGTGCCGGTCACGCGAATGCGGGCCGGACCACTGACGACATCGAACGGCGCATTATCCGGGCGGTGCGCGACCGTAAAGAAGGCCTCTCCGCTTTTAAGCGTGACCTCGCGGTGTTTGTCCGTCACCCGCGCCGACAGCCGCGTATCGGTATTCAGCGTCACCTTTGAGCCATCCGGCAGTTGGATAGTTTTCTGCTCGCCGACATCCGTCTGATAGGTGACGGGCCGCTGGTTCCACATCAACCCGACTCCAAGAACCAGACTGGCCGCCAGAGCCGCACCGCCCAGCACATAACGACGCGACCCAAAAGCCGGTTTATTGACCACCACATCCGAAACGTCGAAATCGGAGGCCTCCAGTTGCCCGAGCGCATCCCAGACCGCTTCGACGTCCGCCGTGTCGGGCCCCACAGCCGGGGTCTCGCCCGCTTCGGCACGCGTGACGGCGTCCACAAACGCCTCGGCTTGTGGATCTGTGCCCGCCGGGCGAAGGGGAATTACAGTTCGAACCATCCACTGTCCTTAAGTTTATGGCGACATTTGGCCAGGGCATCGGCCAGCAGACGCTGAACCGTGCGCAGGGGAATGCGCTGTTTTTCTGAGATTTCGGTAAGCTTAAGCCCTTCGACGCGGTGCAGCATCAGCACCATGCGCTCATCGCGATTAAGGGTTGAAATGGCCCGCCGCAGCAGGTCAGCATTCTGACGCCAGCGCAGGGCTTCAAAGGGCGAAGGTCCCTCCTGCGGCAAGGTCTCTGAAATTTCGACGTGCTGATCGCCCGACCGGCTCACATGGCGGCGATGGCGATCACGCACCACACTGTCGGCGGCCTTAAAAACGTAGACGGCATTAAAGTCAGGGGGCGGAATCTGACGTGACAGCTTGATGAGGCGGGCATAGATGTCCTGCAACGCATCCTCAGCGTCCGGCTCATTCAGAAACCGTCTGAGGTATCGGCGCAACCGCCCATCAAAGCGGGCGATAAGGTCGGCTATGATGTCTGGTACATCTTTGGGCGCGTCTTTTGACCCTGTCGACGCGCCTGAAGGGCTGCCTTCTTTGAGGCTCATGATTTGCCTGCCGTCACCATCGAACATCGAACGCGCCTTCGTCTGTATAATGATAGACGCACCGCGCAGCCTTAACCGCCAAAAAACAACCCAAACCCGCTTTTGATGACAATAGTATGAAAACGCTATTCCGTTAAGCCTGTCATAATTTTATTGCACCCGCGCCTTAAGACCTCGGCCAGCGGTCGGTGTGACCGCGGGTGTCACAGGCTGAGCCCCTATGAGCAGCGGCGCATTTGGCGCACTATGGTTTCGATTAGCGTTGCTGATGCCGCTGGCGGGGGTGGTTTGCCCGCATATAGCGGTTGCCGAGTCGCGTGAAGCCTCAGACACCTTATTCGACGTACCCGAACAATCGCTTGATACGGCCTTGCGCCTGCTGGCCCAGCAAGGCCGCGTACAGATCCTGTTTTCAGGCGACCGGGTTGCCGGTCAGCGCAGCCGTGCGGTTAAGGGCCGCCTGCCGGTGCGCCAAGCCTTTGGCCAGGCCCTGACCGGAACGGGGCTTGAGGTTCGGCGCGTCACGAAACACACCCTGATCGTGGTCGCCAGCAAACGCGCGGCGCGCAAACCTACCCCTCCCCGGCCGGAACGCGCCCAGCCTGAGCGCGAGGTCGCGGTGCCGGTAGTGGTCGTCGTGGCCCCGCGTACGCGCATCGTCAACGCCCCGGCGGGCCGAAGTTTTGATGCGGAAGTGTTCGACATGACTGCCGTTAAGCGCCTGTCGCGGGCCGATCTGGCCCAGGACAGCGCCCAGAACCTGTCCGAAGCCTTAAGCGGTCTGCCGGGCATGACGGTCGTCAATACCGGACGGTCGTTTATCGGCGGCGTCGATTCGGCCTCACGCGGCGAAGGTCTTTATGCCGCGTTTCGAGGGCTGAACGCCGAATATAACCTCAACATGATAAATGGGGTGACTTTGGCGCAGGGCCAGCCCTATTCGCGCGGTATTCAGCTTAGCCTCCTGCCGCCGGCCGCCTTTCAGAATGTGGTGGTCTATAAGACCGGGCGGGCCGATCTGGACGGCGATTTCGTCGGGGCGGCGATGGATTTTCAGACACCGCAAGCTACTGATATCGACGGGAAGCCCTGGACGGCCCTGACGGTGACCGGACGCGCCGAAAGCCGGGCCCGCGACTATGGTGACGACGGACTGGGGGGCGGCATACGCCTGGAACATGCCCATCGTCTGGGCCCCAATCAACAGATCGGGCTTTATATTGCTGCGGAATATGAGCGCCGGACGTTTGTGAATTCCGAACTGGCCGGGGTTATGGCGGCGCAAAACGACAATGGCTGGGCCTATAGCCAGTCGGGCTCAGCGTCAGGTGACCCCGTCGACCCCACACGACCCCAGGGTAATCTGACCCTGACCAGCCTCAATGTCGGGGTATCGAGCGGTCACAGCCTCATTCGCAATCAGACGGCGTCGCTGGACTGGAAGGTCAGCGATACTCTGGATGTCTATCTGTACGGCAACCACGCCGAGGCTGAAACCGAGCAAAACTCGACCTTCAGTCAGGTGGTCAGCGGCCCCCATCGCTGGGTGGACGACGGGTCAGGCACCTATCGACTGGTCGTCGACAGCCTGTCATCGCGGGTATGGTACGAAACCAACCCTGATGAAATTTCCTTATCAACCCTGACCTTGGGGGCGCACGCCACGGCGGGCACCTGGCGATTATCGCCCTATCTGTTCGCCAGTGACGGCAACAGCGCCCGCCCCGACCACATAGAAGCCTCAGCATGGGTGGATCAGACGGACGGCTATAATCAGGGCAACGCCCCGCGCGCCTTTGGCGGCTCCGCCGTCGTCACCTATGTTGATCACCTGCCGGTGCCGCAGTGGCCCCAAAGCGTTTTTGAGGATCTGGATCAGGCTGGTCAGCGGCTACGGGCGCGGCGGGCCGGACAACTGACGGCGCAGTTCAGCGGACAGACACGCTATGGCGCAGGCTTTGATGCGGCCTACAGCCCGCCCGCGGGACTATGGCAAAGCCTTAAGTTTGGTGTGAAATACAGCCTCAGTGACCGTGAGGTTACCCACCGCAACTGGACGAACCGGTTCTTTGGCGATGTCTATGAAACCGCAGGCCTGACCTGGGAGGGCTTGGGGATCGCCCGTGGGGCTTACGACTCTGTCTTTCCGGGCCTCTATGACTGGTCCGTGCCGCGTATCGACCATGATCAGTTGATGCGCTATTTTTACCAGAACCGTACGGAGCTGAGCTTTGACACCTGCGGTCAGATCTATATCAATAACCTCAACTGCAACACGCAGTCGGGCACGGAGAACGTCGCCGCCGCCTATGGCATGGGCACGCTGATAGCCGGCCCATGGGAGTTGCTGGCGGGACTGAGATATGAGCACACCCGCATTGCCAACACCTACTGGGTCATGCCGGATTTAAGCGGTGTCGAACAGGCCGGAAGCTGGGCCCGAAGCCATAGCCAGTACAGCAAACTCCTGCCCAGCCTGAACCTAAACTACCGGCCAGATACCGAAAGCGTGTGGCGGGCGGCCCTGTGGCGGTCCTATGTCCGTCCGGCGTTCATGCAGTTGGGCGGCGGTGTGCGCCAGGAAACTGTGGCGGGCATCACCACGCTTACGCGCGGCAATCCTGACCTGAAAAGCGTCGATGCCACCAACCTCGATCTAAACTATCAGCGGGTGGCGGCAGACGGATCGGCGCTCAGCCTGTCGGCCTATTACAAGCGGCTGGATCATTATCTGTTTGAAAACGGCGGCAGCCTTGACGGTGTGGAGATTCCGGCGACGGACACCTTACGCATCGTCATGCCGCAAAACGGTGGACGCGGCGAAGTTTACGGGCTGGAGGCGGAATTTTTTCGCAGCCTCCCCAATCCGCTTGGCCTCATTGGTGAGGTCAGCCTGCATGTCAACCTGAGCCGCCAGTGGTCGCAGGTGGATCTGGGCCGCGACGATCTGGGCCGGGATATGCCGATGCAGAATGCGCCGGACTGGCTGGGCAATGTCGATCTGACCTACCGGCGCGGGCGGACCGCGCTTTACCTGAGCTACAATTATATCGGCGCCTATCTGTCCGACTATGACGTGCTTCAGGCGCCGGGCACATGGGATAATCTGTGGGTCCGGCCGGTCGGTCGTCTGGATGCCCGCGCCCAGTTTCAGCTACGGCGCGGACTAAGTCTGGATCTGGTCATGACGAACCTGACCGACGACTACAGCTACTGGTCCCATGTCGGCCGCGACAGTCTGGCCCTGTCCGATGTCATTGACTCAGGACGGCGGTTTGTCATCAGTGTGCGCCGGGAGTTTTAAGTCATTGATCGCGCGAGCCACCCCGTCATCGCCCTCAGCCTGCCACAGGCCGTAGAGGCGATCGGCCCCAAGTGCTTTAAGCACCACATGGCGGAAACGGGTAAGATAGACAGGCCGGTCCTGCGGATCAAACCCATAGCGCGGGGCCAGCCTCGCCAAGACCGCATCGCTTGACTGCACAGCCACTTCGGCATGAACCCAGTTGTCGTCTGAGGCGTTGCTGATCAGACATTCGCGTGTGGCCACCTCTGGCAACACCGGCACTGTGTCCAGCCGGGCGATTATGGCCGCCGCCTTGAGCCAGTTAGCGACCGTTTGGGCATCACTGCCGACAGGCGCTGTGTGGGCGCAGGCCTGAGCCATGATCATATCCGCCGGCAGACCGCGCGCCATGGCTTCGGCCAGCCCCAGAATGTGGTGAGCCCCTGCCCCGGCAATATAATATTCCGACGTCAGGGTGCCGTCACCTTGCCAGGTGAGCACCAGCGCCTTAGCCCAGTCATGCCAGATTATGGCGGCGGTCAAGGTGTCGGCATCCACGGGCACACCGCTTTGGGCCTCATAGGTCGCCGCCAGATCACGCCCAATTCTGAGGTTGGCGTCTTCATGATCTACCAGCCCGCCGGGCCAGTCGTGATGCGACCCGCCATTACCGCCCGGTGCGGTGATAAAGGGCTGAGCCAGTCCCGGACAGGCGCTGGCGTCGCGGGTAAGCTTTGGGAATACGCCCGTCATCTGGGCCTCGGCATCAGACGGCGATGCGGGTTCAGGTATAAAACCGGCCGCGCGTAACTGTTTGAGAATAAGCGCTTTATCGTGCGCCGACAGATGGGCACGGTGATGAACGCACGGATCGGTACCAAGTGCATCAAGGGTCTGCGCGCGCACCTTTGCCGACGTGATCGTGGCGGCAGCGGCCTTTAGTCGGCCATAGGCCATCGCACTTCGGTCTTCGCCATGGCCAAATGAGGGCAGCGTCATCATCAGCGCCCAGGCCACAAGGTAAACCCGCATCACAGACATCCTTAAAAAAAAGCCGGACAGAGGGGACTGTCCGGCCAAGGTTGAAAATAAGCACACATTCCGGATTAGCGGTCAGAAATGTGTGCCCAGGACGCTTAAAATTCGTACTTAAGCGTGACCAGTGTGGTTGAGCCGGAGTTGACGATATCGGAAATGGCCAGGCTGTTCTTGCCGACATGCGACCAGTAGCTGTAGTCCTTGAACAGGTTTGACACCGACACATCGACGATCATGCCATTGCCGAAATTATACCCGGCATGCAGGTCAGTCCGCTTGGTCGGGCGCGTCCAGTAATCCAGACCGGCGATGCGGTTATAGGCCGTGACCGACTCACCCGCGTAGTTATAGTTCAGATCGACCGTCAGGCCCTTCCAGGCGTAGTTGATCTTGACGTTGGCCAATACGTCCGGCGCGTTCTGCATCCGCTCTTTCTGACCGCCGCCGATATCGACCTCAGTCCATTGACGGGTGAGGTTAGCCCCAGCACCCGAAGCCCGACAGGAAGCCCGGCAGCATGGCGAACTTTTGATAAAGCTGGATTTCCAGCCCCTTCACATAGCCGTCGCCGCCATTGGTCGGGGCGACGATAGTCACGCGGTCAAAGGTTTCACCATTATAGGTCGTACCCGCCGGATTAGTGCCCCCGTTGACCAGTGTTGAGCCGTTATCGAACATGTAATCCGACAGTTTTTTGTAATAGGCGCCGATCATGGCATAGCCACCATCGGTATTGCTCCATTCCGCCGAGGTATCGAGGTTCCATGACTTCAGCGTCTTGAGATCGGGATTGCCGCGCGTCACCGTAATCGAATTGTCGCCGCGCTCAGTGGTTTCATTGCCACCCAATTGCACCAGAGCCGGACGCATATAGGCACGGGTCAGCGAGGCGCGATAAACGGCATTGCCTTGCGGGCGGTAGTTGACGAACAGGCTGGGCAGCCATTCATCGTACTTGGTCGAGTTCGACTCAAAGCGCTTCGCCTTGCTGTCATTGTTCCAGTAGGTATTTTCAATATCGGTATGCTCGTAGCGCATGCCCGGAATGACTTCCAGATTGCCGAAATCATACTTGCCCGTCACATAAGCGGCGGTGACGTTTTCATCACCTTTCAGCGTATTGCAGTTCCAGTAACACAAGTCGGCGGCCTGAGCGGTTTTATCAACATACTGATAAAACAGATCAAACAGGCGCTGGTGATCGACCTTGGGGGCGCGGAAGTTATACAGCCCCGGATAGACGGAGTCGTAATAATCGGTCGCCAGTCCCAGTTCTGCCCAGGTTACGCCCGGCTTTTTCAGCAGGTTGGCAAAGTGATCGTTGGTCCAGTCGCGGCTGGTGACACGGCGGTGGCTGCCGACGAATTTAAAGCCGGTTTTGATATAGCTCAGATTACCGGAATCGAAGTCATACTGGGCGTCGAACTTAACACCCGCCTTGGCCTGGCTGGAAAACTGCTCCGTCAACTGGCCGGCACGGCGGGCGAGCAGCAGCGTATTGGCGTTACTGATCAGGTTCGACTGCGCCTGGGTGAGCAACGGGATCGGGTAACCATCGGAATCGTAGCCGATAAACAGGCCGCTATAGGGCGTGGTCGTACCGGCGGCAGCACCGGTGTTGTAGTTATCCGTCTGGTTATTACGCATCGAGGCTTCGATGTGCTCGGGGCGGTCGTTGCTGCCGTAAGAATAGAAAACCGACGGCGACAGAGTCCAGTTACCGGCGCGCTTGACCGCACCGAAGGTCAGGGTGCCCAGGTCGGCATCTTCGGGGTTGGTGGTGTACCACATCCGTACCGACGAATTGGTCAGGTTGAGATCATAAAGACCAGTCGCCGTGTTCAGGACGCGGGCCCGGTTCTGCACGAACTGGTTCAGCGTCGAATTCTGCTCGGTTTCAGCATTAGCATATGAGCCGCGCACATAAAGATCGAGGCTGTCATCAACCTTCCAGTCGAGCGAGAAGTTACCGCCGTAGCGTTCGGTATAGCCGGTGGAAATCCCGGTGTTCAGTCCGGTCAGGGCCAGATTGGCTTCTTTATCCATGCCCGCCGGATTTGTACCTTCGCCGGAGTTGGTCGCCGAATGAAGATAGGCCCAGCCGCCGTCGTTCTGAGCGTTCATCAACGCCGCAACCATCGAATTGGCATAGTTACGCTTATCGTAGAAGCCGCTGATATAAAGGCCGAACTGATCGTTCTGTCCAAAACGGCGGGCATATTCACCGCTGGCACCGCCGCCCAGACCATCTTCATCATAGTCGCGGGCGCGGCTTTCCACGCGTCCGGCAATCGAAACCGACGCATAGCCGTTCTTGAAATCAAAAGCCGACGGCGTGCGGAAATCAACCGTGCCGCCGATGGCGTCGCCGTCCATGTCAGCGGTCGAGTTCTTGTTGACCACAATGGTCTTCAGGCCTGAGGGCGGCAGCAGGGAGAGTTGCACCTGACGCGAATAGGGCATGCCTTGAGCGGCGTTGACGCCATTAATCAGAGCCAGGGTAAATTCTGAGTTCATGCCGCGCACGCCGACGAACATGCCTTCACCGCGCGAGGCGCCATCAACGCCGCCAAAGAAGGAGTTACCGGTGTTCGTGACGCTGATCCCTGGTAAAAGCGCCAGAGCTTCGGCGACGTTGTGGACCGCCGTGTGCTCAAGATCGTCGGCCGACATGACGCTGACGGCGTTATCGGCACGCATCTGGGCCCGCACGGCGTCATTGCGCGTGACGACCACAGTGACGGTCACAGGCTCTTCCGCCGCCGGAGGCGCCTGAGTTGTGGCCTGCTGCGCCTGGGCCTGCGCCCCAAGCGTCATGGCCGCCAGCGTCATCGCCGACGCCAAAAGTTTATGTTTGAAACTGGACGATGTCATTAACCGAAGTCCCTTGAACCGGAGCAAAACCATATTGCCCCCCAGTACAAAGGACGCAGGCCTTTTGCCGACGCGCCGGATCTTTATAAAAACTTCATATTCCGTCTGATTTTCGCCATGGCGTTAACGCAATCGGTTGACAGCGACAGCGCGATTTGGCTCAAAATCCGAGGTAGCGTGGATCTGATATAAAAATACCCCATGTAAAAATACCCCGGTCGCATCTATGGCAACCGGGGCATTTTATGTGTTCGAAAAGCTTTAGAAAAACCCGCCATTGGCAAAAACCTAACCTGCCACCAGAAGGGATAGCCTGGCCTTACCAGATAGGAATCATATTTAGCTGTAATTATCAACTCTGTGTCGCCGGAATCTCATCGACAGATAACAGCCGCGCTTGCCTATTTATCAATTTATCAGCATGGCCTTACCAAAATTTATGAATATAGCCTCTTCAGATCCAAGCAAATACCGACGTGTTACGTAATGTTCAGGCTTCAGGGTGACGCCACAGACCCATTGCATCACCCTGAAAGGCATTTTTTACAGCCGGTAATATTGTTCCCAGTCTTTACGGGGCCTATCGCCGCGCAGCATGGCATCGGCCGCTTTGTTGTTCACAATGCGCTGCGTCTTCGGATCAAAGACAACCTTTGTATTGAGGCGCTGGGCAATAATCCCAAGTGCCATGGCCTGACACAGCGGCCCGGCCACGGCGAAGTTAGAGCGGCAGGCTTCTTCGCCCTTACATGCCCGGACAAAGTTCATGAAATGATTGGAGGGGCTTTGGGGCACGACCGGCAGATGGCTTAAGACTTCCTGTGCGCGAGGGCCACCAATAATCTCCAGTTCGCTGGCGTGGGAGCCGCCCTTAAAGGTCAGCCCTTCGCCGTAAATAACCTTGCCCGGGGCCAGTACTTTGGTGTCGATGCTGCCCGATGTCGGCGGAGGGATGTTGGGATCGACCACGGACGTGCCAAAGCCTTCGGGCAGTGGCGGCAGGTTCTGCTGGCCTTCGTACCAGCTCATCTCGACAGGGGGCATATCCCCGCGCGCCGGGAAACGGAACACGAGCGTTGAGTTTTGCGGATATATGTACGGGCTGTGACCAACCATGTGGACAGGGTCAACTTCGGTAGGCAGGCCCAGCTTCAGGAACTCATGGGCATTATCAAAGATATGCGCGCCCCAGTCACCCAGGGCCCCGTTACCGAAATCATACCATGAGCGCCATTCACCGATCATATAGCCCTTATTATAGGGATGAGGCATAGCACTCGACAGCCAGGAGTCGTAATCAAGCCCCGCAGGGATCGGCTGTTCCGGCAGATAGCCAGGAAACGATTTGCCATGCCACCGCCGCGGACTGTTCATGAAGGTGGTGATCTTTGTCACGTTTTTGATTATGCCGGCCTTGGTCCAGGCTTCAAACTGGAAATAGCCCTGACCGGAATGGCCCTGATTACCCATCTGAGCGGCGACCTTGTACTTCTTTTCGGCCTCCATCATCAATTGCACCTGATGGAAGCTGTGGCCCATGGGCTTTTCGCAAAAGATGTGTTTGCCCATGGCCATCGACTGCATGGCGATCGGGAAGTGCGAGAAATCAGGCGTGCCGATTGAAACGGCCTCAATGTCCTTGCCCATTTTGTCGAACATCTGGCGGAAATCGCGGAAGGTCGGCGCATTGGGAAACAGGGCCTGAATTTCCTTCGTCTGCGGCGAGTCCATATCCGTGTCGCAGAGGGCCACGATATTAACCAGACCCGTGGCGTACAGTTCCTTGACCACCGCCCCGCCCCGCCCGCCAATACCGCAGCAGGCCAGATTAACTTTTTCAGACGGCGTTTTCGCCTGCAGGATTGCGGGCGAGGCTATGGCGGCGGTGATCAGGCCCGTGACGACAGACCGGCGGTCAGGTTTGAGGATCATGATGATTTTTCCCTGTTGTTTTTTTGAGTGATGAGACGATTTTGAAGGCGTTTAAAGGCATAGATCAGGAGCCGGACTATGGCGGCTATCCCGTACAGGAACACCGTGATGGCCATCACCCACGGCAGGCTGGTGATCAGTTCGCGCCACGACGTATGAAAGGCAAAGATCGCATAGACGTTCAGGGCAAAGGCCAGTGCGAAACACACCGCGAACAGACTCAGTTCCCGCCGGACATCAGGCATATCTATGGTCACGCGGCTCATGAGCGGTAATCTCCCGGCCACAGCACTTCGCGCCCTTCTTCCATCGCCTGAACCCCCATCAGGGCCGCCACGCCGGAGCGGTAGGCGTGCTCAACCATGTAAGGCATTTTTTCCTTAAGCCTGACCGCACTGGCAAAGGCCGCCAGCGAAAGGCCTGTGCCATCATCATGTCCGGGATCTTCGGGCAGGGCGATACCTTTTGTATCTTTTTTAAGGTCAGGCACCCAACTGGGACCACCGATCGGTACGCGCTCAAATATACCCTTTTCGATCTGGTTGATCAGCTGCACGATCCCCGGTGCCGGTGGCGGGATTTCGCGGTAAAACCTGGAGGTCTCCAGTTCCAGAGTCCCTTTCGGCCCCATGATCTGAACTTCCAGTCCGTGAAAGCGGTTGCTGCTCAACGAGTCGTACACAAAAGACACGCCGTTAGGGTATTTATAGATAACGTTGACATTATCGAAAACTTCGCGGCCATCCTTCCAGTAATTGATGCTGCCATAGCCCACACACGCTACAGGGGGCGCGTCCAGAAACCAGTTGGCGACGTGGAGGTGATGGGACGCCAACTCGGTCATCAACCCGGCTGAAAATTGCCGGTATAGCCGCCAGTTGATCAGGGGTTCGAGATCAGGCGACGGTACAGGCCTGCGCCAGTCAATATTGCGGTGCCAATAGGCCCGGATCTGGGTGATGGGCCCCAAATCCCCGGCCTTGACCTGCGACAGGGCGTGCAGGGCGCTGCGATGGAAAAGCCGCTGGTGGCCGATCTGAAAAACCTGCGGGCTTTGGTCAGCTGCCATAGCCACGGCCTTGCATTCCTCAATCGTCAGGGCGAGGCTTTTCTCGCAATACACGCTTTTACCGGCCGCAAAGGCCGATAGACACATAGGCGCATGAAGATGCAAAGGGGTCGCGATCACCACCGCATCTATTGTTTTATCGTCTAGCAAAGCCCTGTAGTCGCGGTAATACGGCACTTTTTTACCGACCTTGCGCTGAGCGGCGTCCAGACTCGGGGCATATACGTCGCATAGCCCCGCAATCTCGACCGCCGGTGTCTTCAGCAGGTGTTCCAGCAAGACCTGCCCGCGTGAGCCAGTGCCGATCAGACCGATGCGCACGCGGTCGGACGGACTTTTACCGGCGGGCTGGGCTTTAAGCGGGGAAAACCATGGCAGTCCCGCCAGTACCGCTGAGGCCGCCGCCCCGCCCGCTATGCGGCGCAATAGCTCACGCCGCGCCGCTGCATGGTGCTTAAGGCTCAAATCAAGATCAGGAAATTCGTCGTTCATCACGCCACTCCGACTGTATATCCGTCTGCGTCGCCTGCCCCGTGTCAATATGCGCGGCAACCGTCCGATCATAATTGCGTAATATTGCCTGACGCTCTTTCGGGGACGCTATAAACAGCGCGGTCGATAAAACCTCGGCCTCCACCGGACATGCACTCTTAACCGCCACCATATGGGTGCCGTTCGCCCATGTGCCGGTGCGCGGGTCAACGATATGGCGGCGATTATCAGTCTGGCCGGAAATCGACAGGGCCTGATCATTCAGATCAAACGTGGCCTCACCGCCGCCCGCCAGCCCCACTGACCAGGCCCCGCCTGACGGGTGTTCACCCATGGCGACAATCGAGCTGTCGCCAAAACTCAAGAACGCCTGCACAATACCTCTGCTCTCAAGCCAATCCCGCACACCCGCCAAAGCGATACCTTTACCGACGCCGCCAAAATCAAATCTCATGCCCGCTTCGAGGAACCGGACGGTCTGGCGCTGATCATCAAACGCTACCTTACCGAGCCCGCCGGCCGCAATATCGAACAGGCCGTGAGTGCGCCGGTTATGGTTCCGGCACGCGCACAGTACCGCCCACAGCGCATCGGATACGTCCACGGCATGGTCAAAGGCGCAATGATTCAGCCGATAGGTCTCACCCGGCCGAAAACGGCTTAGCAATGTCTCCTGCTGATCGACATAGCGCTCAATGCTGCGGATAAGGCCAAGGCCTTGAGCCTCAGCCACCCCCGGCAGCACGATCGACAGCCGGGTATTCATGGCGAAAAAGGTATGGTGGAAAACCGCGCCGGGCATATCAGCCGCCCGCCGGCACCCGGATTTTGATATTCCGGAACGATACGGTATTACCGTGATCCTGCAACAGGATATGACCATCACGCCATTCCCCGAAAGCCGGAATATCCTTGAACTTGCTTTGGGCGACCGCCGCGCGGAAGGCGGGCGAGCCGCGGGTAAACTCAACCGTCTTTACCCCGTTAAGCCAGTAGGTTACCTGACCGTCCTTTGACAGAATACGGGCATTGTTCCACTGCCCCGGCGGCAGCACATGCTTGTCCTTGGGGGCCGCCATCACGTCATAGAACGAGCCTATCGTGCGGTTGCCGTCGCGTCCGGCCTTGGCATCAGGGTGAAGGTCATCGTCAAGAACCTGAAATTCCATTCCGATACCTGATCCAACCTTGACGGGCTTACCCGTGACGCGGTCGATCGGAGACACATCAGTTTGCGCAAATATTTTTATGCCACTGTTCGCGCCCGGGGAAATTTTAAAATCGACACTAAGTTCGAAATCCGAATAACGGGCGCGCGTAATGATATCGCCGCCGCCCTGAGATTCCTCACCGCCCTTTTCATGAATAGTGAGCGTGCCGTCGCACAGACTCCAGCCTTTGGCCGGGAAACTGTCTGAGTGCAGCCCGCGCCAGCCATCCGACGTCCGCCCATCCCACAACAGTGTCCAGCCCTGTGCGGTCTCGGTCGCCGTCAGCCGATTGACGGACGCATCAGACGCTACCGGATCGCAGACTTGCGCGACACCGGCAGAAGAGACTGAAGCGAGCAAAAGTACGAACAAACCCGTTTTTTTTAACATGATTACCCATTTCATTCAAAGCATCAGGCTTATATCGAATTGTACAGGGTAATGTTGTGAGTTGTGGCGCATGTTGTCGGTCGCAGACACACAACGCGCTATTCCGACCATCCCTGTTGTTTTTATAGGTGCATCAGCACCGCTTTCATCAAGGGATAGGCGATAACCTAAAAGCTGTCAATACATTGGATAGACCAGTTTACTCCAAAAATAAAAAATAGGCCTTACCAAAAACCAACGCGGATTTACGCTCTCAGGCCCCCATCTTCTGGGTACGATGAAGAACTCTCTGACGCTGCTGGTGTAGTTTTGAGCGCAAAGCATCGATCTCAGCGGTTTCGGTCGCATCCAGCACATAGTCGCGAACCTGCTCAAGGTGCATGCGCATGGCCTCCCGCGCCGCCATCGCATCATGGGCCGCCAAAGCGTTCAAAATGCTTTCGTGTTCATTAATACGCGCTGTAGCCCCGCCCCCTAAGGCGCGCGTCATTATCTGTGAAGCCAATGGCGAATTGCGCCGAAGATCCCACATTAATTCAACCGCTGCCGCCAGAGCGCTGTTATTTGACATGGCCGCGATGCGCATGTGAAAACTGCGATCGGCCAGTTCACGAACCAAGGGATCACTATCCATCATCTCGGCAAGACATTGTTTTAAAAAATCTATATCATCCGGCGTCGCGGTCTCTGCTGCCAGACCCGCCGCGGCGCCCTCAACGAAGATGCGCGCCTCCAGCAACTCAAAAGCGCCCACGCTCAGATCGACAACCGCAGGCGTTGACGTTTCCACTATCGCACGGTTATCGCCATTTAAAACATAGATACCGGAACGGTCACGAATTTCGACAACCCCCATGATTTCAAGGGCAATCATAGCCTCACGGATTGTAGGTCGGCTGACGCCCAAGGTTTCCGCCAGATCACGTTCAGCTGGCAACTTACAACCAGGCACATATTCCCCCTCCTGGATTGCCGCGATCATCTTATCGGCCACACGCCGGTATAACCGATCAGGTTGAGGCGAGTTTTCGTGCATACTCATTAAAAATTACTCATGGTTTCATGATAGCGGCAAAGTATTTTGTATACTTCTACTCTACCCCTTACACGCAAGGCAAGCACCCGGCCAACTTATAGTGACGGCAGTTTCACATTGTTTTCATCAAAAAAAACCGGCTCAATTAAGAGCCGGGGAGTCCGAGTCCGGCTCGGACACAGGTCGCCGCCGCCTTACACAGATTAAACCAGGATCAAACTGTGTTGAGGCTGCGGCAAGCCCTGCCAGATTTAGTACTGAGCGCGCCAGCCAAACAGGATGGTTGTGCCCGGACGCTGATAACCATAGGGCACGTTCTCAAAGCCAATATAGCTCTTGAAGCCCTGATTATCGACGTTGGTGACATCCAGTGTCAGGGTCTGATCAAAGCCAAAAGCCTTGAACTTATAAGCCCCCGACATATCGATCTGGTGGCGTTCGGCCCCGTACCAGTTATAGGGCATGCTGTTGGGTGATGGCAGCAGGCCGGTCGTGGTTTCCCCTACCTTGGAGTAGCTGACCCGCACCGAATAGGCGTCATGCTCATAGTAACCGGTCAGGTTATAGGTATATTCCGGAATACCCGTGGCCAGATTGGCCTGATCAAAGTCAAACTGTGTGTAGTTGAAGGTATAGCCAAGCCCGTCCAGCAGATTGTCGAGTGGCTGCACCCAGATAAATTCCTGCCCCGTCAGAACCAGTTTAAGATCGGAGTTCTGTGGGGTAGACAAGGTGATAACCGCCGAGTCTGCCAGTGACGGGTTCGCCGTCAGAGCCGCCACCGTTGTGCCCAGATTCACGGCCATCGATGTCTGCTGAGTGGGGCTAATGTTTTCATAGCCGATGCCCAGCGTACTGAATGGTACCTGAATATTTACGCGGCTGGTGTAGTTTTCGATTTCCTTGCGGAACCAGGTAAAGCCGACATAGCCGGTATCGCCGGTATAGTACTCACCGCCAATATCGAGGTTTTTAGAATAATAAGGTTTGAGGTTCGGGTTGCCCTGACTGGCGCTCTGGGCGGACGGATCGCTGAAGCCCAGTTGAGACGACATATCCGACGGGTTGGCGCGGGTCATGGTTTTTGAGGCGGCAAAGCGGATATTCAGCTTTTCTGTGGCTTTTGCGACCACGTTGAAAGCCGGTAAGGCATCCTCATATTTACGATCCGTCGTAATATAAACGACCTGATTGTTGATAATCGACGGCGAGGTAATGGTTTGCTCTGTTTTTTGCAGGCGATAGCCAAAATTGGAGCGAATGGGTACCGTAAACAAGGTACCGTCATAGGACGCCATAAGGAAGGACGAGGTGATATCTTCCTCAATATTGGTTGAACCAGCACCGTTAGAAGAATTGCCTGTAGTTACGTTACCGGGCGCGGCTACCAGTGCATTCAGATTAACGGCAGTGGATATCTTGTTGAAATCAGGGATGACCCATTTATCAAATCCCGCACCTGAGACCCCCGTCCCTTCGTAGACTGAACGCGACATCGGAGTCATATAATTTGACAGGCTGGAATCAGGTATCGCCGCCGTATAGGCGGTGCGCAAGGCTTCGGAATTATCACGGATATCCATTTCGCGGACGAATTTATCCGTAGCCCATCCTCCCTTGATCGTCCAGTCACCCAGGAACTTTGTCGCATTCAGGCGAATGGCAGAGGTTTCGACTTCACGCATGTCGCGCTGAAGCGTCATCTGGCTGGTAAAAGTACGCCAGCCGATTGTAGGGTCGTTCAGGTCGAGGCTCGACTGAATGGTCGGAATATCGTTACCCCCGTCATTGACATAGGTGGTCGTAGTCTCCACCTGGAATGGCGAGCGATATTTCAGATAAAGGGTGCGCCGTTCAAATTCAGACTCCATTCGCCCGACCTGGCCGTCAATGACCCAGGTATCGCTCGGATTCCATACGAAGCCGGCATTGACGCTGATGTACGAGGTTTCATCCAGATAGAAGTTGCTTTCCGAGAAAAAGCTCGAATTAGCAAAGGTGCCGGAAGTCACAACATTGTTGCTGTCAACTTCCATATTGATGGGGATCATGCCGCCGTTATAGTCATCGCCCGGTCCGGTGCCGCGAATGGCCCACATCATATTGGCCCTAAGGGCCTCACGTTCGGCCTGACCACCCAGGATATCGAGCGTAAACCTTAGATTATCCTCCGGACGGAACTCCAGCGCAATCAGCCCGACCTTGTTGGTCGTTTCGCCATCCAGAATAGAGTTACGCCCAAGACGGGGCAGAATGGCGCCTTTGATCTGATCCGTCGTCAGACCGGGATTGAGCGCCAGCAGGCCGTTGAGATCCAGCGCCCCCGGCGTCAAACCATTGCCGGTGTAACCATAAACCGTATTACTGAATCTGAACTGGTTCGAGCCACCGGGATTAACCACCGCGCCGCCGCCAGGAAATTGTGCTGCCGGATCGCAACTCGTGCAAAAGTTGGCAAGGTTCGGATCGCCCCAACCGATGGTTTCAAAGCCGGCGGTGTAAATTTTACGATCCGTCTGGGTATAGCCGGCTAGAATGCCAAACTTGTCCCACGTCTTTGAAAACACGCCCGTAAAGCGCGGTGCCATCTCTTCGATGGAAGTATTGTAATTGCCCTGCGCTGCCAGAACGATATGGGTCCCCTTGCGATCAAACGGACGCGCATTTTGAACATTGACCGTACCGGCAATCCCGCCTTCGAGGGTTTCAGCGCTCGGGGTCTTGGAAACATCGACGCGGTTGAACAGCCCGGTCGGGAACATATCAAGGTCAACGCTGCGGTTTGGCGACGAGCCGGTAAAGCCGAAGTCAGACGCCACCATCACACGGTTGCCGTTCATGGTCACCTGAGTGAAACTGCCCGGCAGCGCGCGTACCGAGACCTGTGTCCCCTCGCCGCTGAGAGCATCACGCTGAACGACCATGCCGGGAACGCGCTGCATGGATTCGGCCATGTTCAGATCAGGAAACTTGCCCAGATCCTCAGAGAAAATCGTCTCGGTAAAGTTAGTGGCATTTTTCTTAGCGTTGGTGGCACTGCGTAGTGACGCGCGGTATCCGGTGACAACTACGACCGTGGTGTCATCCTCTTCGGCGGCTACCGGAACGTCGGCATTCTGTGCATAAGCGCCGGCACCTGACAGGGCGGTCAGAACGGTTGCGCTCATCAGGGCGGCTTTGATGGTTTTGTGGCGTTGTGATAGGTTTGGCACTTTTCCTCCTGAGTTCCGTTCGGAACTTCCCGTTTTATAATTAATGGGCATCTCTGCATGGGCAGAAAATACCGGTGCAGCCTATGAAAGGAATTACCAAGCGTCAAGCTCTGGCCTTACCAATAAGTAGACTGTGGCCTGACTTCAACACGTTTTGGTTGAAAATGTTACCAGTTACAAAAAAGGCAATATATATCAGAGGTTTAAATAAGTAATATTAATAACCCGAAAATATTTAAACTGGCTTTTTCATTGCGTAGCTTGCTCTACAACCGTTGCACTACATGCTCCTCAGCAGATAGCGCAAAGAGAAAAGCTAAAAAAAAAAGCGCGGCTCGAAGCGCGCGCTCTGTATTCAGTTGCAGAAGCCATTACGTCTTACTCGCCGACAAATGCCACGTCAATCTGGCATGGCCAACGAACACGCCTGCAAATATTGGTCTTACCTAATGACAGGGCATATTAAATTAGTCCGTGGCGGTCGAATACGGGCAAGGTGATTTCCATCCCTCGACGTCGTAGTTAATTCTAAGGCTGTTACCGCACGTTTAGGCAAACCTGAAGTCTAAGTTCCGTTGTAGAGACGTACAGCTACATTGCCGACCTCGTGCTGAGGTGTCGCTAGAAGTGTAAACACTTTACCTTTTTGTAAGGATATCTGAGATGAAGACGGGGAATAGGTTTTCGGAGGCGTTCAAACAGGACGCGTTGGCGCCGTTGGATTTGGACGCAGAAAAGCCTCCCGAAGGAGGCTTTTAATGTGATGATATTTTAATTTTGGTTGCGGGGGCCAGATTTGAACTGACGACCTTCAGGTTATGAGATAGCCAAATCGACATTTTTCTTTATCCGCACTCGTCCACACATGCCCGACATGTCGTTGTTTTATTTTATCTTTCTTGACATAAATCGCCATCACGATACGCTCATGTCCACGCCTATTTTCCTCCAAGTGGTAGCTATTTGGTAGCTATTCGAGGTGCACGCCATGACGAAATTGACCAAGCGGACCGTTGATGCCGCCCCTCTACAGGGGACTTCCTACTATGTCTGGGATGACCAACTGCGCGGATTCGGAGTCCGCGTCTGGCCTACGGGAAGGAGGTCTATCTCGTCAAGTGCCGGGTCAAAGGCCGCCAGCGCGTCATCACGCTGGGGCCGCATGGCCCGGTCACCGTCGATCAAGCCCGGAGCCGGGCCTATAACATTCTAGCTGAAGCCAAGAATGGTCGTGATCCGGCCTTTGAACTGGATCAGACCCGCAAGTCGCCGACGGTCAAAGCCTTATGCGAGCGCTTTATGCGCGACCATGTCAGGGTACGATGCAAGCCCCGCACGCGAGGGGAATATCAGCGCAACGTCGATATGTTTATCGTCCCACGCCTTGGCAGCCGTAAGGTGACGGATATCGCCCGAGCCGACATCGCTGAACTACACTGTGCGTTTAGTCATATCCCCTACCAAGCTAACCGAACGCTTGGCGTCCTGTCCGTGTTGTTCAACCTGGCAGAGGTGTGGAATATTCGTCCTGACGGCAGCAATCCTTGCCTACATGTGAAGAAATATCCTGAGAAGAAGCGCGCCCGCTTCCTGAGCACGGCAGAATACCAGTCATTAGGTAAAGCCCTCAATGAAGCCGAGCAAAGCCGCTCTGAAACCCAGTCCGCCATCAATGCCATACGTCTTCTGATGTTGACCGGCTGTCGCCTCAACGAGATCATGACACTCAGGTGGGAAGACGTGTATTTAGCCGATTACGAACTGCGCCTACCGGATTCCAAGACCGGTGCTAAAACCGTCTACATTGGACAGGGCGTCGTTGATGTCCTGCTCAGGATCGAGCGCATCAACAGCAATCCCTATGTCATCGCAGGCAAGAATGAAGGCCGCCCCCTCACCGATCTGCAGCATCCCTGGCGTCGTATTCGTGCCGCCGCCGGATTAGATGATGTTCGCATTCACGATCTTCGCCATTCGTTTGCCAGCGGGGCGCTCGCTCTTGGGGAAGGCTTGCCCATGATCGGCAAGCTACTAGGCCACACGCAAGTTCAGACCACTTCCCGATACGCTCACCTGGCCAATGCGCCCATAAAGATGGCCGCCAGCCGGGTGGCCGACAGTATTAGCGAAGCGCTTGGGAATGGGTCATAAGTTGACAACGGCGCCTGAGTGCCATTCAAGCACTTCGCACCCTGAAGGCGACATTCGGCGGCTCCGTCAAGATCCCATTAGCGGCATTCATTCCCGAAACCTAAAAGTGTTAACGAGGCTGTAGCGCACTAAAGTGAAAGCCCATCATCTCTACCTCCGAAAGGTGCTGAGAGACACCATCATTTTGCAATGAAGCAATCAGCATGTTGTCAAGACATGTCGCCATGTTTGCTTCACGCTCTTGCTCATCTAGAATCAGGGAAAACCGCGACTTTGGCCACCAAATATCTGGCAAATAGTGCTTCACCATCAAATAGCAGAAAGTTTTCGGCGATAATTTCCGAGCGGAACACCACCGATCCTGACCTGACATCCCAATATGAAAATGTGCGCCGGGCGAATGACTCTCTGCCCGCCATCACACTATTTAAATATTTGTTTTTACTATTCATTTTACGATACCTCACCCAAACCCTAGCATTGACCCCAGCGGTTTTGGGGGTTTCTTACGGATTTGAGCGGATATTTCTGGACTCCGGTGTGTACACGGCCCATGGCCGGTCTTACCGCGCACCTCGATCTCAAGGATTTCTTCGCCGGTGTCATGGCAGTTGCTGATAATTCCAGCGATGGGCGTCTGGGGCCGCCTTTGCGCCCGCGCCCGTGGCCTTATAGAGTTGCGTATACTCCTCACCCTTAAACCACGACCGATAGATCACTTTCCTCTGTTTCTTGGAGGGCGGCGATAGGATCGGCATCGCCGCGAGCTTGGCTTGGCTTGGCTTGGCGTATCCTACTCGCGAAGCCTAGGTGCCATTTCTGGAGGTTCCACTCGGCAGAGTTTCCCGCTCAAACGTTAATGTGGTAATTTTTGCATCAAGACTGCGAACGACGTCTGAGGTTAGGTCATTCGTAAAATTACCTCCCAGCACTGTGTTACGATCAATCAGCAGACCGCACGCTCTTTTTTTATAAACCTCGGCAATTACGGGCTGAGCTTCCACCGAAATCATTTCCATAACCTTAGTGCGGGTGAGTTCAATTTCACGCGAACGTGTGGTCGTTTTCGTTTGAATAGCCTGGACTTTAGGCTGTAGTGCGGCCTCACGCGCCTTAACCTGTTCAGGTTTCAGCTTTGCCGCCTCAGCCTGCAGTCCCCGGAATTCGGCTTCAACCGGCTTACGGTCAGCTTCAATTTCTGACTGAGCGGCATCGGCCAACTGTTTCAGGCGGGCTGAAACAGCTATGCCGACCTTGCTATTGGCAAATACCGCCTCACGAGACAGCATACACAGCCCAGATGGGGGCGTCCCCCCAAGACCTTGGTCCTTTGTAGTATTCTGCGCCAATAAAGGGGTTGCACATGTAGCCCCCCCCAGCGCCAGGATAACGATAAAAACCGGGAAAAGACGTGGTTTCATGGCTCTCAGCCTTTCTTACTTTTGGCGTTAGTGATTGGTTCGCTTAGGGTCTGACGTCGTGCGCTGTTGCGTTTCATAAGATTTGAAAACCGCTCCAGTGAGGCCAGATGGAAGCTGATCAGGCCAAGCCAGCCCTTGCGATGCCAGTCAACGATCACATGGTCGTCAAGCTTGGAAAAACGCTCGGCATCGACAATGCAAAAACCATCAATGCCTAAAATTTTACCGTCCGGCAAGGTAAGGTCGGCACGTCGATCTACCAGAATATCCTGTGCTTTTAAGGCCTCACTAAAAGCTTGGGTTGCCAATGCTTCTCTGTGAAACGCCTCGCAATAGTCCATGACCTGTCGCGTGAAAGATGACGGTTCGTCAAGATCGAACAAGGCAACGCCATCTTCGCAAGCCGGGTCTTTTACCAAACGTTCACTTTCGGTATCCACGACCATGGCGAAGCCTTTATCGTCTTCCAATCGTATCGTGCTAAATGGATAGCGTCGGACATAGGCGGGGATATAGGCATGGTCTTCCCACATCCCGTCTGACACAAACAGGTTCTGCCGCTCAAGCCCCAGTAAAGCCAGCGGTGCCGCCGTTGATTGCGCGAACAACAGAGGATAATCGCGCACCACTAAGGCAAATTCGCTCAAAGTAACCGGGATATAAGCCGTATCGGCTGCAAATCCCACATTGCCTTCCCTTAATCGCCAGTGTCCATGCAACTGCGCCGACAAAGGCTGAGGATTTTTGTAAAACAACGCAAGGTTGGCCACAGCGGTCGATTTGCTCGTCTGGGGTTCAGCCTTGGCAGGGTCGGGTTTAACTCTGGTTTCAGACATACTATTTTCTTTCAGATTTATTCCGGAGCCGTCAGTGCGACGGCTCCGGACTTAATTTTCAACTATGAAGCTTCTTCAGCATGAGGGTGCGTGGCCCTACGCGAACCGCCGTAAGCCCCTGATTGTACAGCAGCTTTTCAAGCGCCTCAGCGACCGTCATGCGTCCGCGCAAAGCCGGAGCCATGCGTTGTTTCAGGATCGCTGAGTCATAAAGGATATTGAAACCAGACGCCTCGCCAATGGCGCGCACCGCCTCATCGAGCATTTGCGGTGCGATCTTGAATTCCACCTTTGGCTCTGTATAGGCCACTTTCACTTTATATTCCTCTTGCAGGGGGGCCCGGATAGCAGCGGGTGAAGACGGCGCGTCCGGTTCAACTTTTGGACACGGATTTTCTTCGGTGCCGCAGGTTTCGTCGTCGTCATAACCCGTAACCTTGACTTCGATCAGAGAGGGAGGAACGATCGATTTGTCTTTCTGGACTTGTTGAATAGCATCCTCGAGCGACTTCTTGACGAGGTCGTTTGCGGAAGAAATATCGATATCGATCGAGGTCGGAGGCGCCGCCGGTGGTACCGGAAGGCCGGTTGAGATACCCGCCACATCGATGTTATCCGTACCAAGAATTTGCACAGCAAATACGTTGAAGTTACCCGATACCCGCAGACCTGCATCGCCGGCATCGACAATACCGTTGGGTGCGATCAAATCGACATCCGCCGGTGACACCCCGTCCTGAGTGGCCAGTGTTCCGATACCTGCGCCTGTCGGCAGGCCCGCCGGAACACGGTTCATATGGAACCAGTCATTCAGGGAGTAATCGTAAAACTGCGGCGTGATTGAAGTCTTGGCACCCTTACCGGCGGCAATATCTCCATAGGAAGACCAGATAAGAACATTTCCGCCTTTCGTGGTCAGAACACGAGATTCATTTACGGTCACACTCATCCGGCTAAAGATGTTAATCTCACCGCCATCCTGAGTAATGACCCCGGATCTCAGCGCGTCACCACGCCCCATATTACCGCTCCAGTCGGGGACAGGCTGACCAACCTCGCCGGGAGACGCTGCGGCATTGGCCAGTTTAAAGGCGCCGCCAGGTATCATGAATTCAACCTTACCTCCGCCGTTAGAGATTATCCGGCTGGCATAGGTTTCGAAGTCACCGGTCCAGCGCGATTCACCGGCGGTTAGGGCTTCACCTTCGGGCTTTTGCGCTCCCGGAAACAGGCTTGCAATGGCGTTATAGCCGCGGAACGTCGTGTTGTAGCGGTCATTCTCTGTTTCGTTGGCTTCACGGCCGGTTGTACGTAGTTCCATATAGAAAATATTGCGGTAAAGCGGTGTCTTGTAGTCAGTGGTCAGCGTATTCCAATACGACCATGCCGTGTCGAGATAAGCCAGTTGCTCAGTCTGGGTTGCCAGGGGATCAAGCCCCTGCAGACGGCGGACATAATTCACCAAACCTTCGCGCTGTTCTGGGAGATAGAACTCCGGTTTTGCACCTTTGCTGGTCGCCTGAGCGGCCGTCATACGCGGGACAAGCGCATCGAACGGTGTCGCTTGCCATGCCGGTAGAGCTAGCCATGCCTCCCAGGCCGTATTCAGATACTCGGTCTGCTCGACCGCAGTCTCTAAGGGCGGCAGGTTTGAGAGGCTGCGCATATAGTTGACAAAACCCTTAGCCAGCTCCGGGGATACCAGGACCGCCTTACTGCCGTTACCGCGGGCATAGATGCGGTCAAAGAGATAAACTGGCAGTTCCCGGCCATCGCCGGCATCGGTTTTGAGGTAGCCTTCGATCTGCGCGATCAATTCAAGGTTAAGATAGTCATCCTCAAAACCCGCATAATCCGGGGTCTGATTATAACCAGTGGCAATGGCGATATCGGCTGTTTTCTCACCCGGATGCCACAATTCTCCTGCCACATTATCGTAAATGTTCGAGTCACCAAAGGCTACGCCATTACTTGTGATGCCCTTTCCATTACTAGGTATCCAGAAGTCACGACCGGTTTCGATTTCCAGGCGACCAGGACCATAAACAGAGAGATATCCATCACCAGAGAAATAAAGGCCATCGCCCGCCCGTACCAGAGACATATCGTTCAAATTATTATGTTGAACCGTGTAGTACGGAAAGTATATATGGCGTCCGGCCTGCACCCACATAGACTTCGGCACATTGATTTGACCCGTCGTTACAACATCGCCCTCCGCGGCATATATGCGCACGGGATTAGTGTCGCCTATATGAAGGTCAGGTAAATAATCTTCACTAAATAAATTATAACCATAACCTTCATTGATTGGCTTGTATCCTGCCGTCGTCAGGAAATCCACACCGACAATATCTCCATAAGACGCACGTATATTCAATGCATCTGGCATGAGTTCTCGCCGTGACTGGCTCATGTAAATGCCTGTATAGCCAGGGAAGTAGTTTTGCGCGTCCTGATTCAGGAAGGCGAACGGATCATTGACCTGGGTTCCTTGACCGAAGAAGACATTTTCGCGGGCCAATATGTCCAGGTTGCCCGTCGGTGACGGTGCCATGTACATACCGCCTTTGATTTCGACATTGCCGGCCGCGGCGACCGCGCTTACCGTGCCTGGCCACATAGCCGCCACAGACGAGAAGAGTGAGTCATTGCCGTTATAGTTATATACATGCAGCGGCAACACGTACCCGCCATTCTTATTCAGGATTTGGGTGTTGCCGTAATTATTCCATATTTTAACATCCCCACCAGCAGAGAACAGATCAATGCGGGCATCAGGTGTATAGCTGACAAAACTCGGGGCGAAATTCTCTGCATTACGGCTATCACCGATGCGGATCATTGTATTTTCCGCTCCGTAGGTGCCGCCGCCACCGAAAATGTTATCAGTGGCCGCTTTCATGTTAAATGGATCGGCGACAATATCGAGATTCAGGTCCCCACCGCTTTGCAATTCGAACTGACCCGACGATGTGAACAGCATGGTATAGATATCGTAGGATCGTAATTGGTGGCCTTCATATCCCCGCTGACGACTGGCCACAAGTTGGTGGGTTGAGGTAAAGGCCCCGCCCGCCGTAATCTGTGCCAGACCGTCGGCGACATAGAAGTTACCGGTGCCAATATTGCCCCCCGCCCGCAGGCTCAAATCACCGCCGCCAGTTAGATGCAAGGCCCGCGCCTTATCCTGATAACCCCCGGATACACGACCCGTATTGGGAATATTGACCGTCAGATTGGTGATATTACCGCTGGCTTCTATATCGATATTGCCACCGCCTAACGCACCAATACCGGCCTGATATTTATCGAAGCGGACAAACCAAGTCAGTTGTTCGCGGTCACGGCCCAGGTTGGTGTTACCGCCACTGGTAAAATCACCATTAGCTTCGGTCTTGCCGTAACGCCACAACCATGCGGTCGGTAACTGATTACTGGCCGAACCGATGATGTCGCCTTGCGTGCGTACGAAAATATCGCCGCCGCCCTGCGTATAATAGCCCTTCATACCCTCCCACTCATCTCCATCAGCCCAAGTCGGCAGACGGGTTGGGGCTTGGAAATCGGCTATATCCGCAGCCGATTCGCCGGCTGTATATATTACGGACGGGCGGTATTTCAGGACCAGATCTCTGCCACTGGCCAGGTTGAGTCCGCCCGTGCCGGTGCGAACCAGATACCCGGTGGAATTATCCCACTGGACATTGCGCGGGTTGCCGTAGCGGGCATCCTGCTCATAGGAGTACAGCGGCTGCATAAAAATGGTCGGGGGATTATAGCCCCCCTCGCCATTAGCAATCACGGGTAGCGGACGTCGGCCATAGCGAGCGGTGTCAACATAATCGCCGGTTACCGGATCTTTCTGGATCAGAGCGCCTGTGTCCGGGTCAATATAGAGCCCCGTAGCCGCATCACGTTCAAGTTCCAGGAACCCATAATAGGGATTATACTCATTCGGATCACGCAGGAAGTTCCCATCGGCATTCTTTTGATACAGGCGGTGCTCAACGGTTCCCGATAACGGCCCACTGGTAATCTGAATACGGTAGAACTCAGTCGTGTCTGCTGTGCCACCAACGATAATTGACCCCTTGCCGTCTTCTAGTTGGCCCGTCGGCAAGACTGCCAGAGAGTTCGGACTTGTGGTATTGGCACCCGCCGTCAGATTAAACGTCCAGGCATTACCACCAATCAGGCTGGCATCGGCGGTAGATCCGTCGAAGCCATCGGACAAGTTAGCATTGATCAGAAGGTCGCCCTTAGCGCGCAGGGTCAGTACCCCCGCTGACTGTTCAGACCCGAAACGCAGAGTGTGCAGATCCCAGTCTTTGACCAGTTCCATATCACCATTGCTACGGAGTTCAATCCCTGGCGTGACGGTGACTCCTGAGCCCAGACGAGCCTGAATGGTGCTCGCATTGGCCATGAAATTTACAGCGTCCGCACTCACCGTATCAATTACGCTCTGATCGATGATGCCGACATCATTATACACTTTAAAGCCTTCGGCTATGACCGAGCGGGCACCGGTGATGCTACCGGCTACCTGACCGATACCCAGATCACCGCCCATCAGTTGCGGTGCCCGTAACCGGATGGTACGCCCCCCTTCCCCTGTGCCTGATACATCAATCAACGATCCGGCCATAAGATTAACGACGCCGCCATTTTTACCAACCGTCTCAAGGAATACGGTGCCACCGGCTCCGGCTGTACTGTTGGCGCGCGCCAGCAGCTTCCCGCCACTGGCAAGCACGACGTTTTCGGCGGCCGAAAGTTGTATACGCCCGCCACTGTCACCCAGGGTCTGAACCGTACCGGACACCAGAATATCGCCATCGTTGGCGATGACCGCGAAGTCCTGCGCCTTGACCGAACCTGTTATATTGACATCACCGTTGTTGACCTCAAAACGACGGCTCTGAAGGAAACCGCCTTGATCCAGACGCGTGTTGAGGGCAACAAAATCAGCAAGATTCAGGCTGATCTGTGAGAACGCCCCTGATCGGAAACCTTCACCGGCACTGCCCTTGACCTGACCTGCCAGGCTAACCTGTCCGAGGCCAGCCGAGACATTCACGGCACCCGCGTCACCCCCGGCTACAGTACCCGACACATCGATGATAGCATTACTCGCCATATCGATGTTCCCGCGATCCGAAACCAGATTGACTGAACCGCCGCCTACACCGACCTCTACGTCGAATATCTTGCTGACATTGCTGGTCACATTGATCGCCGAGGCATCAGTCAGAGTGACGTTGCCATCGCGTGCCCGCAGGCTGACTGTGCCGCCCGTCAGGCCAATACGGCCCTGATTGATGATGCTGGCTCCGGTGATCCCAAGCGTTGCCCCCAGGGTTTCAAATGTGGGCAGTGTCGCATTGCCGTTGGTTTTAATGGCAACCGCACCCTGCGCATCGAGGAACAACCGTGCCCCGCTTTCAGCCGTAATATCTGCCGCTTCGAGCGTAAGTGTCCCCGGCAAGTAGAGCGTGCCGTCATCGCGACCGATAACGCGCGCCTTCGCCGCGACCGTGACATCATTGAATCCCGACAGCCACTTGTTCTGGCCGGCGAAGTAGATGTTGTCGCCCTCAAGCAACAGGTTAGCGCTACCGGCCGTGGACGTGGCCGTACCACCATTGGCGTTGGTAAGCGTCAACGATTTACCGCTGATTGTAACCGTCTGGCCGCCGGCGTTCACAGCATTGATCTGACGGCTGTCGAGCGTAAGACCGCCACTGGCGCGCAATGTGGCGCCACCGTGGAAATCAATGCTGCCGTAAGAGCGCAGCAGGATGTCGTCAGCCGAAGCCAGCGCACCCAGAGATCCTCCAGAAAATACCAGCCCCGTGGTCCCGGACGGCACCTCCCCGACACTTATCTGAGAAGCTGACGCACTGATTTGCTTCGTGCTCAGTACCGCACCCGTAGCAAGACCTGTGTCGCTGGTCGCGTCAAGGGCCAGAGATTGACTGCTCCTAAGTGTCGCCCCGTTGGCCACCGTTATGTTACCGGCTGGAACTATTGGGGCCAAACCCTTGGCTAGGCGCTGCGTATTGATGGCCGTTAGCGCTGCCGGATCGGCCACTAACGCGTCCAAAGCGTCTATGGCTGTGATATTACGGAGTATATCAACCTGCTCGCTGGACGACAGGCGCAAGACTGCACCTTGATCGAATTCACCGTGTACCTGGACGTCGTCCCAATCCCAGGACGTACCCATGTCATCAATAAATGCCGCAATACCAGGACGGATGCGCAAATCGCCTGATGAACCGCTGATCTTACCGCGCGTTTCAACTGTTGCTCCTTCGCGCACCTCGATGTTGCCGGTTGACGCGAATAACAGTTCCGGCCCGAACAGGATGGAACCCTTATTGTCGATAACGATATCGGTCGCGCCGACATCAATTTCCAGATTGATCGCACCTTGTTTACGCACACCGCCCAGCAACAAGCTCTCCGCCCCAAAGCTGTTCAGACGCTCGCTGTCAAGTATAAGATAGTCACCGTAGAGTGAGCGGTCTGTAGCCGCCCCTACGACCGCAATCTTTTGACCTTTGATATCGGCGAACCCGCCACGACCGCCTTCTGCCGCCGCTGATTTCAGGGTGGCGTTCAGTATAAGCTGCGAACCGGCATCAATAACGACGCTACCGCCGTCTAGCGGGATACGCGGAATTTCCCCAACCGGACGGTTGGTACGTAGGGCTTTTTTAAGGAACGCTTCCGAGACGTAAAACTTATTGGCTGAGGTTTCGATATATTGTGATCGTTCACGCAAAGTCTCACCGGGCATAACCAGGAATCCATTGGTGCGTGTATCAGTATATTTTGGAAGACCATTCGTACCGGGTATGTAGCGATACCCCGCCTGAATGGTTGAGCCATCATTCAGTGCACGGTTTTCACTCAAAACCATGTCGTTGAACGCACCGTAATGATGGTTGGCCGTGACGCGGAATGCACCGGGCAGTAGGGCATATCGGGCTGGCAGCAGGGTGTAATAACCCGCTGCCAGGCCACTGCCACCGGAAAGATAGACCTTCTCCCCAATCGATGGACCGTTGCCATTACCTATCCCCACAGGGGCTATATCGGCATCATATCCGGGAATAACGGCAAAGACCTCACTTGCGTCATTCACCCAGTTGTAATCAGCATCGCGATAACCCGTCAGCCAGTCATTGGAACCCCCGATGCCGGAAACGAACTCATACGCATAAAGGTCACCGCCGCCGGTAACATCGAGGACCGCCCCCTGCTGAAGATCAAGTGTATTCGCCGTTAGATTAACCGCCTTTGCCGGCAAACTGGTTAGTTCAAGCCCTGTGATCGGGTCGATCCAGGTGTCCCCACTGCTGGTAAATCCGTAAGGTATCAATTTGCCGTCAGCAGAAACTGAGGTCAAACTGCCGGGTAAGAGCGTGACTGTGTTGGCCCCGGGAGTACCGTCATTGATCCCAATTAGATTTATGGTGCCAAATGGTGAGCGAATGGTGCCGCCTTGGTTAATACGTGGGGCCTTAAGCGATAGTATCGCGCCGGCTTCGTAAGGACTTGCATTAATCTTACCGCCATCGTCTTGCTTTAAAATAGTCAGAGTATCGCCGGCCTCGATAGTGAAATCATTTCCGGTGACCGCATAAATCTGATCAGCTTTTAGATTGAGATTGCCCGGTGTAGATATAGATCCAACCGGTCGTACCAGAAGCCCTGGTCGAGTTGGCGCGGATAAGCGAATGTCTCCACCGCTGGCCAGCGTTACATCGGAATAGCCATAAAACGACCCCGCAGCGGCCTGCAGATGATTGCCAGCTTTGATCTGGAGGCGGGTGTCGGAATTGACAGGTTCAAGACCGAGGCCCTTTAATGCTTTATCATAAAGCGCCACATTAAACGTGCCGCCTGATACAGCGGCTTCGCCAAGCGTTACAATATCAGCGTTGATCCTGACATCAGCCCCTGTCGTGCCCATAATGCGACCGGCGCTGATATCGATTTGGTCAAACACATGGCTGCCGTCAGCCTTATAGCCTCCCAGAGTTAAGTCACCGGTAAAAAGGATACCGGGCGACGCGCTTAAGGACAGGCCCGAAAAACCACCCGCTGCGATATTTCCTGGCGACAGGCGGGTGACCGGTGTCGGGCGGGATACCGGACTAATAAATTCATACCCGACTAATTGCTCAAAGAGCTTAACCAGCCCGGTCTCAACCTGTACAGGTGCTATTGCACCCTGGTCAGGAAAGTCCGCGAAGTTATCGCCTATAACCAGCACAGGGGCGGCACCTAAAGCTGCGACATCAATCGCGCGCAGGATATCAACCAGTTCTTCGTTGTTGCTGATAGTATAACCCGGCGAGAATTGTATGTCAGGTAAACCCAGAGCTTCCCAGGCAATCTTGCTAAGATCCGTTCCAAACAGGCTGCTTACGGTATTACCGTCGACATCTGTGATGGAGCCACTCTCAAATAGCCATGCAATTTGCTCATACGCATTCTCGGGCGTGACATAAGGGTTTATGTCACGTCGGGCCTCATAATCCGACGAGAAACCTATCGAGAAATTTCCCCCGCGGGCGCCCTCTCCGCCAGCCTTGCCAATATAGGTGGCCTCGTTGATATTCATCGCCGTGCCGCTGATCGAGATAGATCCACCATTTGACGCAACCGTGCGGGGCTGACGCACTACGGCACCGTTTGTTTTAGTGGCAATATCGAAGGTTGCTGAGGTGCCTGACACGTCCAGCACGGCACCGCCTTCGATATTCAGATCAAAAGCAGCTAAGGTAATCGAACCACCATTCAGCACGATACCGTCCGTGAGTTCGCGGCCCTGGTTATCAAGCGTGCGCGTCAGCATCAGGGCAAAACCGGGAGCCATAAGGCGCGCCGTATCATGAACCGTCAGCTTTCCAAGCGCACCATCAGTCGCACCGGCTGAAACATTTATACTGCCGCCGGGGGCCAAAAGGCTGCCGTAGATATCGACATTCAAGGCCGAGAGTCCCAGCGCACCGCCCGCTTGAGTAGACAAGGTACTACCTTCGCCCAACACGACCGTACTAATACCCGTAAGGTTGACGGTAATGCCCTTGCGCAAGGCCGGTATCCGCAGTTCCAGCGGCAAAGCCCCGATGGTTGTGATGTCGTAAATATCACTACCCGAAGGCGCGTAATAGGCCGGCAACACACCTTTTATCGGGTCACTGTCCGTCAGTTTCATAACGGCACTTGACGCCGCGATCTGCGTATCCTCGGCGATCGTCACACTTTTGCCGCTTAACGAGATAGAACCGAACCCGCTATTTTCAAAAAAAGAGGGCAGGAATTGCAAAGCTTGACGTGAACCGTCGGCGGCATCAGCAATTGTACCGCCAATCAGGATATCATCTCTCAAGGCTGACAGGCTGAATGCGCCGTTGCCGCCTAGCCCGTAAGCACGGGCATGTGACAACGCTCCCAGATCCAGTTCAGCGTTACTAAGCAGATCAGCCGAGACAATAAGGTCGCCGCCCTTACCGAGTTTGAGCTTGCCATTACGGTCCGCCCACCCGCCGCCAGAGGAATCAATGACCATTGTATCGGGCAGGATAAGATCGATATTGTCGACAGGTTCATCATAATCGGCATAGGTGGCGCTCAAGGTAATTTTACCGCCATTTATACGTGGCGATTTATCCAACGCTATGGGCTCGTCGATTTCGAAATCGCTGTACCAAGAACCGCGCGTATTCAGTGAACTGTTAGCACCAAATTCCAGACCTTGGGCGGCGAAGCTCAGATTCCCCCCCTCAGTACGCACCTTACCTAAAAACTGCATCCGGTTGGATGCGGTGAGGCTCAAGGAAGCCCCTTCGGCAAGATTAAGGTTTACTCCCTCCTCCACGACAACAGCAAAACCGGGCAAGGGCGCAAAATCTATTGAGTCAGGATCCGTCCGACCTTTTTGAGTAAGCAAATAGCTGCCCATGGTCGAACGATTGAAGAAGTCGTCCGAAACCAATGTCGAATTATCAGAGCGGCGGCCTTTACTGCCAAACTCATCGGTCGCGTAGTCGAATTCTTCGCCAAAGAACTCACCAAACGTATCAGAAAGTTTATCATAAAGTCCAAAATTAGCATTCAGTATTTGCTCATTGGCGGCAATCAGGATGCTATTGCTGACATACTCGGTTTCGGATTCCCCGGCATTATTGAGTATGAATTCGCCGCCTTTGGGCAAATTGCCGCGCTGATAACGCCCGGCAATGGTTTGGCCTTTTAACGTACCCTGCAGCAATACGTCAGGGGCTAAGATTTCAATCGTGCCACCCTCACCTCCGTGCTGGTAGCTGGTCTCGAACTTGCCCTGGGTCGCCGTCATCAGGGGGATATTATAGGTGGTCTGCTGACCCCACTTGGTATCATAAACCGTCCACTGATTGGCCAGACCCATATAGAGCTCATCCGGATCGGCTTCGCGGATATCGATGATCGAGCCATCCAGACGACGCAGCAGGGTCGTGTAGACATAGCCGTCCTTATAGGTCGTCACGCCGCCGGATACGTCGATCACCGAGCCCGACTTCATGATGAAGTCGTCGTCGGTATCCAGAGTAAATGTGCCACCTTTGCTCAAGAACTGCGCCAGTGTGCCCTGGATCAGGTTGTCGAAGCTTTCCCAATCGGCAACATTGGTGCCATAGCGGCGATCGACGGAAATTTCCTGACGGTACAGAACACCGTCGCGTTGCAGGGGCGAATCCTTAAGCTGGGCAGCGTAAAGCTTGCCCTTGACCTGATGGAATCCCATTTCCAGCGTGGTGTCCCATCCTGACAGATCTATGGTCGCCCCGCGCTCCATCAAGAACCGTGCGCCATCTTCGTTATCCAGATTGGCGGATTGCCCTCGGTTATTCCAGAAGACGTGGTTAGTGGTATCCAGCAGCACCTTCATATTGCCGCTTGGCAGGTAAATGACTGAATCCTCCTGCATGTGGATACGGCCGGCATTGATCGTCAAATTCCCGACGATCTGGTTGCCTTCACTCACCGGTAGGGTATCAGTTGATTCCAGATCAGGCGTGATCTGGGTCAGGCTGCCCTTGCCAAAAATCACTGAGCCGTGGCCCATTACGGCGGGGCCGTCCATTTCATTGCCCGGATATTCGCGGTAGTCGTACATTAGTGGCGAGAACGTCATATTACCGCGGAACTGCGCGGTCGAGGTCATCTCGATTGCGCCCATCTGCTCCAGATTCCAGCCCCGGAAATCGACCGAGCCGCCCCGCTTGGCCGATATAATGCCTTCGTTGCGGGCATGGAAACCAACGGCTTCGGTGCGGACAGCTTGCTGATTGTTCAAATACTTGACGATCAGCCCGCCCATGTCTTCCCAGCCACCGCGCTGCCCCAGCACAACGGTAGAAAGCTGATTTCTCTTGCCGTAATCCAGTATATCGCCTTCCTGGTAGGCGTCGCCGACAACCGACCTGACAAACTCCAACCATGGCTTGCCACTGACTGCAGTCAGCAATTGTTTGTAGTCTTCCGTAATCGTGCCTCCGTTATTCCATGGCGCTTCCGGATCGCCCGGATAGTTGTAGGAGACATTGATACGTGGGCCGGTAATGCCGTTATGGGCGCCGGTGAAAACATTGACCGTGCGGTTATCGGCCCCTTTGGTCAGATAGATGTTATCGGCCGCGGCCAAAATCACCTGGCCTTCATCAAAAACCTTGATGGTACCTTTATTTGTAACATTTGGGCCGAGCAGCATAACTTTACCGCGCGCACCTGTGGAGATTACGCCGTTTGTACCAACTGTGGTTACATAGCGAAGCGGATCGTTGGGATCAGACGCGGGCGGTGGCGCTTCGAGCAACTCACGAAGGCCCTTGTTGGGTTCAAAAACGTAGTTCCAGCCATTGCTGAAGCTTGGCGCGGTTCGGTCGCCGTCATACGGTGCAAATATACCGTATGATAAGAAATTACGATCTTGAATGTCGAGTGACGAGACTATGACCTGTTGGGCATCGATCTTACCGTCAACGAACAACCCTTCACGCGAAACTAAAAGTAGATGTCCACCGGCTTTTATATCGCCCTTGATTTGGGTAGCACCGCCCGTCAGATGTGACCTGTTGAGTGCGACCCAATCTGATTTTTGCTGCTGGAACTTGAGGACTTCACCGGCCTGCAAGGACATGTCGGACCAGTCGAGGATGGCTTTTTCCCTGGACTGGACGAGGGTTGTGGTTTTGCCGTCGATCAGGACGTCAGAGACGCCCTGACCGGTGACGAGGGTGCGGGTGTTGATCTTGGCGTCTTTGCCGATGAGGACGCCGTTGTCGTTGAGGACAAAGACCTTACCGATGGCCCTGATTTCGCCATTGATTTCGGCCGCCTGATTGCCGTGGACGCGGTTGACGGCGATCCAGTCGGCCGACTGCTGCTGGAACTCCAGCACTTCATTGGTTTGCAGGCGGAAGTCTTCCCAGTCGAGCAGGGCCTTGGCCTGGGTCTGCTGGATGGTCATGAGCGCGCGGCCATCCACGTCCGTGCCGATGACCGGGGCGTTGGCGCCGGTCCACTGAGCGACCTGCGCATTAGGCCCGGTGCCGATGATCCGTCCGGCCTGGATGCCCACCATGTTGGCAAAGGGTTCCGCGGCAAGGGCGGGCGAGACACTGGCGGACGAGACGCTGGCAGCCAGAGCCAGAACCATCAGGCTGGCGCTGGCTTTAAGCCGGCGTGAACCGGTCAGACCGGTACGGGCGGAGGCGGCGATGCGGGACATGGAAGACTTCCTGTAATCAAAAATTATATGGCGAACATATCAGGGGTAGCGGCGCGGTTACTCAGAACCCGCGCCATCAGTTTTGGGTTTGGCCAGATCCTGTTCCATGCGGGCCTGAACGCTGGGTGGCAGGGTGGTGTCGTAGACACGCGCGGCCCGCAGACGATCCTCATAGGACTGCTTGAGGTTTTCCATCTTGACGCGTTGGGCCTGCACGAAGGGCTCTAACGAGTGCTTGCTCAGACCCTTGTCGGCGATCTCGGAGGCAATCGCATAGAGTTCAGCATTACGCTGAACCCCAAGGGCGATCAGTTCGTCCTTGAGAGCCAGTTCCGCCCGCAGGCGCTCGACTTCCTGACGGGCGTTACTGGCCACCGTGGTCTGCTGGCGCAGATCGGCCTCAAGCTGGGCCACGGTTTTGGGGGCCGGCGATGTCTGAGCGTAGGCGGGCGCGCCTGAGATCACCACAAGGGCCGACGATACCATGAGAAGTTTGGAGAGAAAGGTCATGATCATCCCTCCTTAAAAGCGGGTGTTGAAGTTGAGTTGCAGGACATCGACCGAGAACGGCAGGCCGTCGATCGAGTCCGACGACAGCCAGGTCGCGCTCACGCTTGAGTTTTTATAGACGCCGTATTCCCCCTCAAGGATGTAGCCTTCGCTGTCGGTGCCGCCGAGGCCGAAGTCGGAGTCGGTAAACACGTCCAGAACCGCATCGGCTTCGACATGCTTGAAGGCTGCCGCTACCCGCCACTGGTTACGCTCAGAGACAACCGGATAACCGGCATCAAAGCGGATCTGATAACCGGTATCGCCGGAGTCCTGCAGGCCCAGGGCCAGCAGTTCCGCCGTGTCGTGACCCTGGTTTTTGACCACTTCGCCGGAGAGGCGGTACTGACGCGGCCCTGTGCCGTAAGTAAGCTGACCGGTAAACGCCATCAGTTCATATTTGGAGGCCAGACCCGCGAGGAAGGTCGTGCCATCGGTGCGCAGATTGACCAGTGAGTTGCCCTTGGACAGGTACTTCGGCGCTGACCAGTCGGTCAGGCGCGAGTTCGGCGCATTGACCGTGCTCTGAACATTGCTGAAGTCGTAATAGCTGACGGCGGCCTTGTAGCCGAACTGGCTGGCAAACTGGCCGCCGACACCGGCCTGCGCGGCATAGAGGTAGCTGTCGTCGTAGATTTCGCGCTCCTGCAACGGCAGAACCGCCGCCGTGCCAAAGATCTTCAGGCTGTCATTAAAGCCATAGTCACCAGACACAGCCAGACCTTCAAGATTGATGTCCGCATCCCAGACCAGATCGGTCGCGTAGAACGGATTGGGCATCCGGCCCGCCGTCAGGGTCAGGCCCTTGATCGGCTTGACATTGACATAGGCCTGATCGATCCAGATTTCATCCTTGGAGAAGTAGTCGCCAAAGCTGGTGTTGGTCGTTACCGGATTGTTGTCATTGCCCGACGCCAGACGTAAGCCCACCGACACCTTGTCATTAATGTCCGCCTCGAACTTGAGACGGGCGCGGTAGTTGGAACGGCGACGGTCGATGGTTGAGTTCAACAAAGGAAAGCCGTCAGCGATATTAACGCCACCGGCGCGGTTGATAGCGGCGGCATTCGGGAATACCGGCGGGTTGCCTTCGACCACGATCCCGTTGGTGATGACCGAGGTCGGGAAGTCTTCATTCTGGAAGCGGGCGCGGAAGTCGCCGCTGATCTTGATGCGGTCCACCCAATCCGGCAGAGTGTTGGGTGCCACCCAACCTTCGGACTTGGCCTGAGCGACCACTTCCTGCTTGACCTCAGCCTTGATCTGCGCGCGCACGGTTTCCGGCACATAGGCGACGTCAATGGTCGTGGAGGCGGTCTTGGCGGCCTCAGTTTCGCGCTTGGCGGCATCAGCCTGGCGGGCCTTGGTCAGGATCTCCTGAGCCTTGGCATGAGGAATAACCCCCTCATCGACCAGCAACTGCAGGATTTCAATGCCGACATCGCTGGACTGAGCCAGGGCCGGTGTGGTGACCGCCAGCGACAGGAGCAAGGCGCTGCCGGCAAAAAGGGAGGTACGAAGAGACATGGTCAGGTTTCCTTTAAGTCGCGCGGCTTAACCGGCGGATCGTTTCAGATTGATAGTGAGATTGGTCGAACCGCTAATGCCGGGCGGACGCCCACGGCTCATGGGAGCGATCTCGGACAGGACCGCGCGGATGTGCGCATCAAGCTCCGGATCGCCTGTACTGGATAACAAACGCGCTGAGGTGAACTGGCCTTTCGCATCGATATTGACCGCCACCCTGACACTGCCTTTGGCGCTTCGGGTGCGCGGATCGCGTTGCAGGGCGCGGGTGATGTGGAGGGCCACCGCCGCATCCCAGTCACCGCCGCCCCCGCCGCCGCCGCGACCAAACAGGCCCCCGCCCTTGCCGGAGCTCAGGCGAAAGCTGTCAGATCCCGCATCCGCCAGCCGGTCGAGACCGGCGGCTTCTGTGGAGGGTGACGGTGGTGCGTCTGAAGGCTGCTCAGACGGCGTGGGCGACGGCGGTTGCGGCGAAGGCTGCTCAACCGGCGCAACTTCTTCGGGTTCCTCAATCACCTTTTCTTCCGGCTTGGGCGGCTCCGGCGGCGGTGGCGGGGTGGCCAGGGCAATTTCCTGGATCACCCGCTCCGTGCGCACCGCGTCGCCCTTGGGCCATAAGTACATGACGGCCAGAACCAGGGCGGCCAGAACAATCACGCCCAGCAGGATCACCGGCACGTTGTCCCGCAGCCTGAACTTGGGAGGTTCAATCATGACCTACGAACTCCGTACGCGTTCGCTGACCAGACCGATCTGGGTGATACCGACACGACCGCACACATCCAGAACTTCCATGATGCGGCCATATTGAGAGACACGGTCCCCCTTGATGACCACGGGAAACTCCGGCGTGGTGGACTTCAGGGTCCGCAACTCGGATTCCAGCTCATCCAGCGTCACCGGAAAGGTGTCGAGATAGATCTGGCCGGCACTATCGACCGTGATCGCCTTGGTCGTCGGCTGGGCCAGACTAAACGAGCTTGACGCCTTGGGCAGGTTGACCTTGACGCCCTGGATGGCGGCCGTCGTCATCAGGATGAAGATCACCAGCAGCACGAAGGTCAGATCGACCATCGGCGTAATGTTGATGTCGTCGTAGGGTTTACGCTTGGATTGAAGTTTCATAAACGCGCCCCTTACCGGTCACTGTTGCGGTAGGTTTCGGCGATGCGCTTTTCCAGTTCGTCGACAAACACCTGATTGTCGGCGGAGATATTATCAAGCTGACTGGTCAGATAGTTGTAGCCAAACAGGGCCGGGATCGCGACCGCAAGACCGGCCACGGTCGCAAGCAAAGCGGCCGCAATACCCGGGGCGATGGCGGTGATATTGACTTCACCGGCCGCCGCCACACCCGCAAAGGTGATCATAACCCCCAAGACCGTCCCCAAAAGGCCCAGGAACGGACCGCCGGAGATCGCAATGGTCAACAGCACCATCCACTTGGCCAGGCGCTGTTCTTCGCGCACATGGCCGGCATCAAGGGCGGAGCGGATCGCCGCCACCGATTGCGGGGCAATGGCATATTTTGAGCCCAGATCTTTGGCCTCTGCCATCCGCTGGCGCAGTTCGTCCTGACCGATCGAGAACAGACGCGCCACAGAGGCGTTAGGGTGCTGCGACGACAGATCCTTATTGGTCAGGCCCGTATGAGCCCCCTGGCCGCGCGTCGCCGTCTGATAGATCTCAAGGAACTTGCGGTTGGCCCGGTTGGTGCGGCCAAACAATTGCCCCTTCATGACCATGATGATCCAGGAGAGCACCGACATGATCGTCAGCAGAATGATCACCACCCAGGCATCCGGGGTCAGGGCGCTGATCAGGATGCGCATGTAGTCGTGATTAGCCGCACCGGCATCCTCAGCCTCGGTCGCCACAGTGGCAAACCCGGACGAGCGTCCCTGAGACTGGGCCTGAAGGGCGATATAGGCCGCCGAGCGGGCGGCATTGGCACGATTAACTTCGTCGATATCGCCGCTAAAGCCCGTGACACCTGAGACTGTACCAATAACCTCTTCGCCGCCCAGTTCAGGTAAGGCCGCGGCAAACGATCCGGCGGGTGCGCCATTGACGTAAAGTGTCACCGTCTCGCCATCGGCCGTGGCCGCCACATGGGCCCAGGTGCCTTCCGGCAAAGGGGTTGCCGCGACCGCCTCATTGGCGCCCAGACGCACGAAAGGCGCACCGTCGCGAAGCCCGACGGTCAGGCGCGATGGTGCCCCTTCCCCACCCGCGCTCAGCTTGGTGTAGAGCACGGTATCTCCGGCCACGGCCACACCGGCCGCCGGTTTAACCCAGGCCGAGACCGTCATCTTGCCGCCCGCGGGCACATTGAGCGACGCACTGGGGGCCACTCGCACCTGGCTTTGGGCGTTAAGGCTCAACCCCCCGGCAATCAGGCCTTCCAGCGTTGGCTTGGTATTGGCCGCACTCAGGCGATTGGCATTGGCCGTCTGATCAACCGGCACCGCCGCATTCTCGTTCAGGTTCAGAACCAGGCTATATTCACCGTCATAGGTCTTGCCCGCATCCGACACCGGCTTGGCCGTTTCGTTACCGTAGTAAAGCCAGATCGTCTGGTTGGCACCGGGCGCCACTGTGGGCACGTCCACCCAGATCAGCGCCAGCTCTGCCAGAGGATCAAAGCGTTCGATGTGGTAGTTCAGCGGCGCCTTATCGTCGCCCGCCACAAAGCGCAAATCGCTGCCATCGGGCTTGGTTTGCGTAAAATCAAGCACCCCGCTGTGCAACCGCACCAGTACCGGCGCGCGCTTAACCTCAGAGGTCAGCCCCTTGATCGCACCGGCGTTCAGCGTGACCGAACGACGCTCAGCATAGCCCTCATCCCACCACGCCATCGCCGAGGTCGGCAATACCGCCGCCGCCACCGCCGCCACTAAAAACTTCTTGAAAGCCATATCAGCCGTCCTCATCACTCACTAAAAATTAGAATTCGCGTTGCTCAGAAAATTAGAATTAGAATTCGCTCCAGATGCGCGCCTGCACACGCAGGTTGTTTTCGATGTCTTCGATTACGGATTTACGGTTGGTCAGGGGGTGCGCCAAAAGCACCGAGGCGTTAAGCCGCTCCAGCGCCCGCACGGTAATACCCGCCCCAATGCTCGACAGATCCGTGGTCTCAGCCTGACCGGCCAGCGGCTTATAAATGCGCAGCGCCGCATCGTCGGCAAACGCAAACGCCCGCGCCTCGTTCAGCCATGTCCCCGCTTTTTTATGGAAGGATGGTGTATCGACCTGAAACTGCACCGAGATGCCGTCGTCGCCTAAGTCCTGGCTTTCATAAAAGGCACGGACACTATCAAGACCGCCCGCCGAGAACTGCTCGTTCGAGATCACCGGACGACCCGCAAACTGCATCGCCACCTTGGCACCCGCGCGCCAGTCATTGTCAAACTTGTGCCGGTAGCCCACGTCAGAGCGCAAAACGACCCAGTTGGCCTTGGCACCATAACGCTTAAGCGCAAACTCATTGTTAGTAGCGTCAAGTCCGCGCAGACCCAGATTGACCCCGACGCTGAAGTCAAAATCAAAATCCTCAGTCCGCTGCGACTGCGTGTACTGTACAGTCAGCGGAATATAGTCGATCGGCGTTTTGCCTGTGCTGTCTCCAAGAACCAGATCTTCCTTGAAGCTCTTGTAGTCGATACCCATCGTAATCTGATGCACCCGCGCCGTCTCGGCCTCGCCGGTGATCTTGGTGTAGATACCCCGCAGACCAAAAATATCGCCCGACCCCAGAACATTGATCCCGCCCAGAGCGGCCACGTCGCTGTCTGAGTGAACGCCGTAGCCGACAATCGTCCACGGGGTGTCGCGGATAGGCGCCACATAGGAGGCCGATACCACCCACGATTCTTCCGGCTTCTCCGGTGTCACCTGGGCCTGCAGGTTCAGGCTATGGCCCATCTGGAACAGGTTGCCATAACTGATGCCGGCCGAAAGGCGCGCCCGCTTGGTGCGGCTTGACGCCCGGTCGTTGATCTCAATTGAGCCATGCAGCGGCAGCTTATCTTCGACATTGATATCGACATCGACCGTGCCGGGCGTATCACCCGCCCGCAGTGTCGGCGTAACCATACGATCCGCCGACTTGTTGGCCCCGGCGATCTCGCTGGCCACATTCTTGTAGTTCGGCACGCCGCCCTCAGCCAATGACGGCAGTTGCGCCTTGATATCTTCCGGCGAGAAGTAACGGCTGTCATTAACCCGCAGACGCCCGACCTTCAGTTCAACCACCTCAAACCGGATAATCCCGCCCCGCACGTCCTGCTCAGGGATGCGCACATCAACCGTCTCAAAGCCCTTGGCGTGATAGGCCTTCATCAGCGCCAGACGCGCGGCCTCAACATCAGATACCTTCCGCTGCGGGCCCAGATACGGCAAAACCGCACCCTCAATATCCATCCGCGTCAGAACCGTATTGCCTTCAATCCGGTAGTTCATAACGTCAAGACGACGATCATCATCTTCTGCAGAGGCCTCAGCTTCACCCACCGGCTCTGAAACCGCCTCCTGCGCCTGTACAGACACAGCCAAGCCACAGCCAAGCGCTATCGCACTGGCAAAAAGCCACTTATTCGAAAGCATTCAAGAACCCTCGGAGTAGAATTAAATAAAAAAGATGAGCGTCCTAAATGAAACCCCAACAGGACAACCCCAAACTCCGCTCAATTACAATATTACCTTGAAGTATTTATGACAACTCAAAAATATATTAAATAAATCAATAGTTTAAAATTAAACACGACAGATAAAATCCATGAATAAATCCATGAAGTGATTAAAAACATACAATGTCAGCAAAGCAGATCCACGCAAATACACGCAAAACAGATATCGCGATCTCGTCACTTACTTAATGAAACAGAGCCACTTAATGTCGAACATATTAATGACGACGCAGCTTCTGAAAACCGCACATCGCTCTGATATTTTTTTTGACGGCTAGTCATTCAGACAACAAAAAGCCATATCGACACGCGCGTGCGGATATGGCTCTAACAATCAGGTAATTTCGCCAGAAGGCTCCGCTCAACAACTAGCCCGGATTATCGGACAGATTCATCCCGGATTCGGTTTCGGTAAATGTCAGACCGTGAATACCGGCGACAGTCTCAGCAAACCGGCGGGTTTCATCAACACGAAACACACCACTAAGTCTGGTTCCATCCACCGCCTGAGTATCAAGGTGGATATCTTTTGTGCTGTAGCGATTCATTTCCGCGATAGCGGCCCGCAGTGGCGTTTCATCCAGAATAAGCTGACCATTGCGCCAGGCGGTTACGACTTCCAGCCTGGGTCGATCCAGTTCAACGGACTGATTGTCGGCTCTTCGGAACCGCTGCCCCGGTGACAGCGAAACCTTGTCAAGGCCATTATCTTTACGGGTAACATCAACTACACCCGACAACAGGGTAACTTCAACCCGCTCATTATCACGACGCACAACAAAGGACGTCCCCACAGCGCGAATATACTCCTGCGCTGCGGCGACTATAAAAGGGCGATCAGGGTCGTGAGCCACATCAAAAAGCGCCTCACCTTGAACCATTTCGATCCTGCGCTCGCCCCGACTGTAGCGTACTTTAAAAACAGTATCTGTATTCAGGATGATGCGGGTACCATCCGCCAACCGGGCAAGCTTTTGCTCGCCCACGGCAGTCTTATAGGTCGGCGCGTGCAGCAGCCAGCCCACCCCAACCGAAGCCATAGCCGCACAGGCCGCAATTGCGATGGTCGCAAATTGGCGCCGCGTCACCGCGAAATTTAACTTATGAATCGAAGCGCGCTGGGTATCAGTTTTCCAGTCAGGCGCTATCCGCCCAAGTTCATCCCAGATTTGCTGGCTTTCAGTATATGCGGACATGTGATCATCGTTTTCAGCAACCCACCCATCAAGCAGACGTAAGCAATCACGGCCGCCGTCATGTTTACGAACCGTCAGTAAAGCTGCCTGAGCTCTTATGCGCAATTTTTCCTCATCCTCTAGTTGAGTTGATGCCCTGTGCCTCTTTACCATCCGTCCATCCAGTTCATCAGGAAGAGTATCCCCTTAGCCAGCCGCTTCTCAACTGCGCTCACACTCAGATTATGCCTGTCGGCTATGGAGGCTACACTCATGCCTTCCACCCTTTGCGCCCGTAACATCTGCCGCGTCAATGGATCGAGAGCCGCAAAACCGTCATTCAACCTCTCTAGACGCCTACGGGTAGCGTAAACCTCATCCGGTCGTGGAGATTTATCTACGATTACGAAATCTTCGATCGGACCGGCCACAATACCGGAACGCTTTCGCCGCCTGACCCTGTCAATTGACAAATTGATAGCCGTGCGGACAAGGAACCCTTCAGGTTTGCTAACTTCATTTTCCTGACGATAAATTTCCAGACGCTGATACGCATCCTGAATAAGATCGTCAGCGTCATGAGGGGATACGCCACGCCTGGACAATACCCTTCTCAGATGTCTGATCATGTTTTTTACGGATGAGTCCATCTGGTTCCCGGATCGAGGCCAAAAAAACTGGCTTGCCGCTATCCGGCAGAAAAATCACAGGTTTATGTAAACCAAATGACAATTAAAACAGAGACGCCTGAACGCATCAAAACCGTAAAAAGAATGTGTGATTCGCGAATTGTTTTTATGCAGGACGACGAGATGGTATCGCGCGTTAGCAAACACTTTTAACTTGTAGAACTCCCGTAGGACATGCCGTGTAAGACTATCGAGGTGTTCCTAGAATTGTAGACGCTTTCCTTGTTGCAAAACTTAAACAAGGACAGTTACAGATGAGGATGGGACCCAGGTTTCGTAAGCGTTTAAAAAGGACGCGGTGATGCAAGTTGTTGTCCGTGGCGATGCGCTCAAAGAGGTCGCTAAGATTGGGAACCGGGACGAAGTCACTTTAACACGTGGCGCGCTGAGTTTTCGAAGCCCACAAAGATCATGCGCGAAGATGACGCAGTGTCCTCGTACTTCGCGGGAGAGTCTCGGTGAAATTCGCCGCGCAACCCGTTTTAACCGCTACCTTCCACAAGTTCCCGTGCACGGGAGCGTCCCCTCGACAGGGCCGCAGAACCGACAAATCCGCTATCTTGCTTGCCCCGGCCGCAAGGCCAGAGTGCGCGTGTAGTGCTTGGATTGTCCGTTCAGACACGACCGAAAGCCTGTGCCGAAATGCCGAGCACGTAGTAACGCATGAGCCTGTCGAAAGGATGCTGAAATATAACGGAAACTATCTCGTGGACAAATGCGGACCAGGTGAAGTAAAATGACTTGATCATCCCAATTTATACAGAAAAGAACTGCCCGATTAGTAAAACAAGATAAAAGCAGTGCCTCCGATATCGGCTAAGTCACTGTCTGCACATCGCTTTTTATGGATGTTCGAATTGGCGGCAAGAGGCAATACCGCTTAACCGATTGAAAGCTCGAATGTTTTTCAGCCTCCCAACCAAAATGGTCATTGTAGGGTCTCTAAAGTAGGCTTGCTCTGCGCGCCCGCCCTGGCCTTGTTGGGGGCCGGGCGGCCGCTCTAACTTCGGCCGAACGGCGGGTTCGGGGGATGTAAGGGCTATCTCGCATCTTCAGAGGTAACGGTATCTTGGCTCCTGACCAAGGAGCCGACATGCCTTTCAACGCCGCAGACAAAATCGCATATCGTATTGATGAAGCCGTGAAGGCATCGGGCCTTGGTCGCTCGTTCCTGTATGAGAAAATGGCTGAGGGTAGATTGCGGTCTGTAAAGGTTGGTGGCCGCCGTCTGATCCTGCGTAGTGACCTGCTCGATTTCCTCAATCAAGGCGGCGAGCCAAAGCCGTCGCTTCAAGCCCCCTCGCCGTTCGCTCCAGAGGGTAAAGTCGGGTTGCCAGCTTATCAGCTAGAATTGCCGCTCAAGCCCCGTAGATAGGGCACCATGGCCTAATTATTGATCCTCGCCAAGCCAACGCAACGGTACTATTTGAAAGCGGTAGCCCACGCCCGGCTCAGGTGCTAGACTCTGGTATCAACGCTTCGGGATTCTCTATGCTGACGGATCGGCTTTCTCACTTGCCAGACACCAAACGCCGCGAACTTGAACGAGTGGTGCAGGTGCTGTTCGACGAGTTCGAGGACGCCACCAAGTCAAAGCTATCCGACAAGAAGAAGCTGGGCCGTATCCTCAAAGTCATCCTGTTCGGCTCTTATGCCCGTGGCGACTGGGTTGAAGACCGACTGTCGGGTTACCGCTCTGATTATGATCTTTTGATCATCGTCAACAGTCACCACTTCACTGATCTGCACGAATATTGGGCTAAGGCTGACGAGCATTTCATCCGAGAACTCACTGTCACCCAGCATATCAAGACGCCGGTAAACTTCATCGTTCACAGTCTCGAAGACGTCAACGACCAACTGGCCAAAGGCAGACCCTTCTTCTCAGACATCGCCCGCGACGGCATCATGCTTTATGAGGCACCGGGCCACCCTCTGGCTAAGTCAAAGCCGCTGACGGATGATGAGATCAAAGCCGAAGCGCAGGGTTACTTTGATCAGTGGCTTACTGCTTCGGCATCCGATCTGAGCGTCGGCTGTGCGAAGAGGTTCATCTCAATCTGGCTTATCGCTGGTTCTGTCGATTAGGCCTGGACGGCGATGTGCCGGATCATTCGACCTTCTCCAAGAATAGACACGGGCGCTTCCGAGATAGCGACCTCTTGCGCGAGCTATTCGAGATGACGGTGCAACGTTGTATCGATGAAGGCCTCGTCGGTGGCGACGGCTTTGCCGCCGATGCCAGTTTGATTAAGGTTGACGCCAATAAGCAGCGGTCTGCGGCCGCAGCCGATGAAGTCGACTGGCAAGGCCTGGCGGCAACACGCCGTTCGGTACAGGAATATCTTGATGTGTTAGATGATACCGCCTGGGGCGCGGCCAGCGAGACCAAACCGAAGTTCGTGTCAAAGTCTGATCCGGCCGCACAATGGACGGGCGCCATGAAGGGCTTAGCTTTCTTCGCATACGCCACCAACTATCTGATCGATCTGAAGCATGCCGTCATTGTCGATGTCGAGGCTACACGGGCAATACGACAGGCCGAAGTCGGGGCCGTGCGCACCATGATTGACAGGGTCGATGAGCGTTTCGGTCTCTATCCGGAGAGGCCGGCTGCGGACACGGCTTACGGATCAGCCGAGATGCTGGGCTGGCTTGTGTATGAGAAAGGTATCGAACCGCACATCCCGGTGTTCGATAAGTCCCAAAGGGAAGACGGTACGTTCAGCCGCGCCGACTTCGTGTACGACCACGAAAACGATCTCTACCGCTGTCCCGGCGGCAAGGCACTGCGATCGAGCCAGCGAACCCGCGGTCCAACGATCGATGAAGATGGTGTGATACGCTATCGCGCGAGTAAGATGGATTGCAGTGCGTGCGAGCTAAAACCACGGTGCTGTCCAAATACGCCGATCCGCAAGGTGCCGCGATCTATCTATGAAGGCGCGCGTGACATGGCCAGAGACATCGCCGGAACGGACGCCTATGTGACATCCAGGCGAGAACGGAAGAAGGTCGAGATGCTGTTTGCTCACCTGAAACGGATTCTAAGGCTCGACCGGCTGCGCTTGCGCGGCCCGAATGGTGCCAGAGATGAGTTCCTTCTGGCAGCCACAGCCCAAAACCTGAGAAAACTGGCCAAGGTGCTGCCAATACGGCACCCTCAACCCGCCTGAGAGAGCGGTCGCCACGCCCGAGCGACAACCCGAATGATATCAAGGCGACTACAAAACGACTTTTTCAACAATATCCGCCAACATCAGAACTAAACACCTAAATTTTCACCAGTCATTAGCGGCAAATGGCAGCTTTACTTCAAACACCTATTCGTTAAACTGTGAGAGTGCCGCAAAAATCTCTTCGTCCGACAAGCCGCTCAAATCCGGGTCGAACAGTTTCAGCGCACCCTTACAAGGATGGGGATGCGGCAAACGAACCGGTTTTGACAAGATCCAGCCATGTAGATCGTAATTGTGCGGAAACGGCGAGAAGTCGAGATGGCGCTCCGCCCAAGATGTGAACAATCTCTGGGTCACGAGCCGTATATCGCCGAGGTCGACAAGGCCGATGATTCCGCCCGTAAACAGATCTCCGAGTCCGAAACGGCTATTTGCCTGTTCATCGATTTTCAACCCCGTGTGCAGCCAGACCGGACCACGATAACTGTCTGTCCAACTGCGCAGCTCGATGTCCTTACGTCCGGCCGCGATAAGCTCCGCCCACGGCTGGCGAATACTCAATGCGGGTGCCTTGCGAAGCGTTTCGATGGTAACCATGGCTATACCCTCACGGAAACTGCTTGGAAAACTCGGTGGCGAAGCGAGAATAGAGCGACTGGAGCTCATCCCATGTCCCCGTCTCTGGGTCTATGTCGATGGCGTTCGCGCTCATCGCCCGCCTGAAGGTCGGCCCATCCTGTGTTGCCAACACGATTTCAGCAAAACGTTTCATGGCGTCGAGATTATAGGTGAAGCTCCGCGGATCAACGCCGCTGGAGTTGGCTATTTTCGGCGGATGGCTGGGGTCGTAAACATAATCCGTGTCACCGAAAGCCGCTCGCCGCACGAGACAAGGCACGCAAATCCCGCAATGCCGACGGGGTGTTTTGTCAATGGCGCCGGAGCCAAAGCGAACAGGCACCCTTACGTAGTGAAAATACCAGCAACTGTCGGTTCCTTTGAGAAGCGCGTCCGCCTTTCCTGACAAGTTTTGGCGGCACACCTCAACCTCCTCGCCCTTGGTCATGTCCTTGAAGGGGTTTTCAATGGTGAGATTTAGACCGATAGCACCCACGAGTTCACCGAACAGGCGGTGCGTCCTGGGGTGGGCATGACGTGTGGTGAAGTAGCTTGCGGCCGGTGTGACCGCCCGCGCCATGACGCCATTTTCGAACTGGAGCAGCCGATCGGCATCAAAACTGCGCGCGACAATCGCGCCAAAGGTCAGAAAAAGGAACGAACGGTAGGATAAGGCTCCATTTCCCCGCCGTTCGTTCCGGACCCGCCATACCGCGCGCATCTGAGAGGGCTTTTCGAATCCAAGGGAACTGGCGATATCCTTCTGGATATTGCTGTTCAGCGTGTAGAAGCTAGCCAGCCGGACCGAACTGGCTTGAGACATCAGTCCGGAAAGCCCACAGGTCGAGTCCATGCCACCGGAATTCAGCACAATGGTTCTCGCCCTGTCCGTAACGGTTTTGGCTGCGGTTCGTACAGATGCCGTCGATTGGACGAATGATACGCGCCAATCGATGCCCCCCATCCAACGCAAAAGGCTGGCCACCTTATCCGCCTGACCTGCCCAGAAAGCCGGGTCGCGCACGGGCAATGTCGCGTCAATAAGCCTTACTCTATTGGACTCGGCTTTCTTGCGCTGATCACGCTCAAGAAAATGAACGGCTATGGCGATGTCGAGCAGATCACTCTCGCGCTCGCTGATAGGAACGGGTCCAAACGGCCCCGGAATATCGATCTTGATGTCTCCATCGAGATCAAAGTCGATATCGTAGGTGGGATGACCATTCGCGGAACGCTCGGTCGTTACCGTCGCAAACACCGGTGCCGTCATCTTAAGCCCTCAACCGTTTCAGAAACCATTCCGTTTGTTCGGCTTCCCGCGTCGCGCGGGCCAGCACCCGCGCGTCGCCGGCGTCGCCGGATTTTTCGAAGCGCGCGCGTAGCCGCGCCGCCATGTCGGCGCCTATACTCTTGGCTTCCGCGCGAATGGCGTCCGCTTCGGCCTGGGTGGGAGCCGTGCGCTCCTCACGCAACAAGACGTTCTCAGTGAGCAGGGAGAAATATCTTTCGAGAGGATTTTGCGCGATGGCCTGATCCACCGAAGTGGACCAATTCGCGCCGTTGCCGCGATCGGTTAGCAGGTCGTCGTCGAAACCCGTCAACTCCTCGAAATAGTGCGCGAGCGCGGTTCGAGCCGCGCCGACCACCCGTTGATCATATTCATCGCCGATCGAACGGGTGAGGATTGCATCGCGCACGTCCTGAAGTGACGCGGAGTGGGCGAGCTGAAGATCATCGCAGATGTTCTTCCAGTTCCCGCCTCGTGCGAGATTAACCGACATCAGTACGATTTCCCGCACGATGTCCGGCGCGATCGCGCCGAACTGGCGAAGGAGATAATCCGGCTTCAGTTTGGTGAGCACAAGTTTGGAGATCGCGCGAGCCGAAGCGCCGGGTTGTGAACCGTAGCTCCCAGAACCACCTCCACCTCCGCCTCCGCCGCCTCGACCGCCGCTGCCGCCACTACCGCCCCCGCCGCCGCCCGCGCCTGACTGACCCATTAACGTATCCCTTCCCAAACGCTGCCCATATCCAATTTCGAGATATCCATTTCCCTCGCCGCCGCGATGGTGCTTAGCCGGGCACGGAAATCCTCGCCGGGCCCTGGCTCGCCGAGAATCTCCAAGCCGGCTAGAACGGGCAGCCAGCGGTCCCCTATATCCGAGCCGTCCGTTAAGCCATCCGAGTGCATCAGACTCGTTTGGGTCTTGCGCATTACCGTGACGGCTTCACTCCGCATGCCGTCGGGCAGCCCTTTCACGAGACGAAGCCTGGAATTGACCAGAGCACGGGCGGCCCAGGAATGGTTCTCGACGGCTTCAAGCTGTGATTCAATGGCGGCCCAGATCGCGAACACGGTTTCGTCGAAGGGCGCCTTGTCCTCCTGATCCTTCCAGAAGCGCCGATTACTCGCCAAGGCCAAAACCAACGCGTTGCCGTCCGACCGGGCAATTCGGAGAGCTTGATCGAGATAGGCTACCCCGGCCTCCGTTTGCCCCATGCGGTCAAGGGCCTTGGATAGCTCATATGTCGTTTCAGCGATAAAGCGACGCGCGGGGGGCGTATTTGCCATTACTTCCAAGGCGGCCTTTAAATGCTCGAGTGCCGCAGCGGGATCGCTCTCCACATCGTATGCATAGCGGTGGCAGACATCCGCTAAATTTCTCAATGCCGTGGCCTTCAAATACTGCCTTTCATCGAGCTCGTCGCAGGCCGCGATAATCCGCTCGTATTCCGCTTTCGCCACCGCCGCCTTTTTTTGGAAGTAGACCCCGTGGCGGGCAATATCATGCGCCACGATTAACGGCTGCAAAGTTGCCAAAGGATCATCAGGCGCGACTTGAGCATTGGATTCGGCGATCGGCAAGGCGCTCTCCATCCAGCGCAAGGCCTCGTCATGCTTCGCCGTATCCGGCTGATTTCGCAAGGTCTCCGCGTGGAGTAATGCGAATTCAACCTCCTCGTACGAGGAAAGGCTTGCCGGAATGACCCTCGATAGAACATCTTCCGCTCGCCTCGGATATCCCAGTGCCAACTGGGCTCGCGATACCTGCTGTAAGCGCCCAAAATCGAGATGGAGGCAATGCCTTCGCATGGTCTTGTACATTGCAACGACACGATTGGCCTTTCCAGACCTAGACCAAGCCTCGATCGCCTCCGACGCATAGCGTTGCGCGGTTTCATTGTCGCCAGCCCCCAGCGCATGGATCGAACATTTCTCAAGGTACGGCGCGCCCGTCCACAAGGGATCGAAACCGGTGCCTTCGAGAAAAGCCAAACAGTGCCGATGCGCTTGTGTGCGTTCGTCCTCTGATAGGGCGTTCTGGAGGTCAAACGCCAGGGATGCCGCGACCGCAAATCGCCCGCCCGCTCCGATCAAGACCGCCCGTAGCTTGGAATGAGCATTTTCCAGCCCCAACGGCTTACTAAATGCGTCAATTTGTGATTTCGAGAGCGCGCGATTGAAGACCGCGAGGCTTTTGAGCACCAACTCCGTCCCTTCCGGGAGGACGACTGGAGTAGTGACATAGCTGTCCTGTTGCCAGAGACCGCCCTGAATCTCGTCTTGTGACGGGAGGTCAGGTGAGATCACGATAATCCGACTGCCCCGCTCCGCCGCCTCGGTCAGATGGGTAGTATCGGATAGTCCCCCTTTTGCAATGACGGCTATGGTCAAATCATGCCGTCCCGTCAATTGCATCCAGGCCTCGAGCCGCCGGTCTTCTCGCTTGGCCAGCGCGAATATGGACGTCAGCCAAGTGGTTTCGCTTAAACGGGCACCGGGAAAAATCCGCGCCCGCAGGTCTCTCATATTCGCGGCAAAGGCACGCAGGAAGTCATTCGAATCCGCGCCGGGAACCGTTAGGATGAGTAACGGGCGACCATCGGTCTTGGCCGCCTGCCGCAAGGTCTTGAGCACTTCGAAATGGTCGTGGCTCAAGGTTTGGTGCCTGATCCAGCAAGGCTGACCGTCAAACCAATGCGGCTGGTGGGCCGCCACGTCTGGCGCCTCGTCCCATACCGCGCCAGCATTCTCCGTTTCCGCGATGCTCTCGTAACTTAACTTGTCGATCAGTACGGCAAGGTCTTCACCTTCGGGCCTGGCCCAATTGAGGCGCGGCATCGACGCGCCTCCAACCCATAGAACCGGACTTGGCCACTCGGCCTCGGCGGCGGGTGTAACGTTATTGGAAGCGTTCGCAAGTTCCGCGCGCGCCGCCGCCAAGGCACGGGCTGGCCCCTGCCCTTCGGCCATATGCCGAAACAGCGTCCGCGCCAGGACGCGGGAACAGGTATCCTTTACGCGTGTCTGGCAACCGAGCACGCCCTCGATGCCGATCCCGACCATGGCCTCGACAAGCGATGGCAGGTTTTGGTTCGTAGCCCTCGCTTCCGCCGCGTCCACCACGGCCAGCCCTTCACAGGTCCAAAAAGCGGCCAGGATTGGCAAAGGAGCGAGCCGAGACACGCATCGCGCGATATGCGCCACCGGCACCCAATCGTCATTGAACCGAAATTCAAATCCTGATCCGGTGGTCCGGCCGTGACCGCTGAAACAAAGAAGGTGTGGCTTGACCTCATCCAGAACCTGACCAAGATCGCAGGCGTTTATTCGCCTGAACTCAGGTTGTTGAATGCGAGATTTGCCACCGGGCCCGAGGCTGTCCCATGCTTTTCCGAAAGCCGCCTCTTCCTTGCCGAACTCCAAATCTCCCGAGGATAATTGCCCCCCCTGGACAACCAAGGTTCTCATTGGATCGTCAAGGGTCGAGGGCGAGTAGTTCGTGGTTCTATTGAGCGAACGGACGACGGCGATCTGATCCAGTGGCGGTCCAATATTTTCGAAGAGGATCAGCTCCCAGGGCAAAACCAGGGGGTTGTAACTTCCAATGGTCGCGGTGTCGGATGAGATCATCCAACCGCACGGCCGGTTGGCGGCCTCGCCGAGGAGCGCTACGAACCTCTCGTAGGCATTGTCGTTTTGCGAGCCACTTGAGGCGACGGTGAAAGATCGCAGAAAATCTTTGTACGTCCCCGCACGTTGGTCGACCGCCTCAAAATCCAGATCCAACGGCAATGGACCCAAGGCGGAAACAGAATTGGCTGCTCCAACATATCGATAAATTGCATTCCCCGCGCGCAACTGAAGGGATAGCCCTGCGTCATCTCCGCCGATATGTGACGTCAAGACATGGTCGTCTAGCCTCGCGAGGATATCTGGGTCCGGTAGAGTCATCGTTGCACGCGATTTGGCGAGTCTATTCGTCGACACTCACCCCTAAGACAACACCTCGCTCGGGGACGTATTCTTGCGCCCCTCCCTCATCTCTATTGGTTTCTTCTGGATGAAACTCCCAAACGCTATCCTCGTCTTCCTTGGAAAGAAAACCTGCCTTGTAGGCAAACGCCGCGCGTTGGCCAGGTTCGCCCTTGAAAGAAATCGTTGTTTCACTCGTCAATGAAACTGACCCTTTGGTGCCGATATCGATAAAGGTTCCAACCTTGCCCGAAACGTCAGAGGAAAAGGCCATACCATCACTGCGACGCATCAACAATTCGTTGGCGTAGGCGTATTCGTAAGCGATATGAATCCCGCCCTCGTTGACAACGCTTTGCGGGATCGCTCCAAGTTGCAAGGCTTGAATGAGTTTATCAATTTGCGAGACTTCAACGCGCCGATAAGACACATCCGTGAAGGCGAAGCTAAAGCTGTTAGACCCCGCAAACCCCAAGTCCAATTTAGGTAGCGCTTCAATTCCAATACATCTCAATGAATTTTCGAGGAATGATGTCGTAGCTTTCACACCTTTCGCGGAAGTGTACTGATAAGCTATATCGGCGAGCTTTCCCTCTTTCATCTCGAATTTGGTTTGCTCGGGGAAATAGTCCAGAAGAGGGCCGCGCCGTACCAGTCTGCGTAACTTTCGTGAATATGTATAAAGCTCCGGGGGCACGATATTCGTTTGCGGGAGAAAGACCGGCTGGTAGCCAAGTTCATTTAATTTGCGGACGAGCGCATCCATTTTTGTCCCCCCTGGCCGTAGCCGATCTGTCAGCGATTCCCATAAAATGATCGTTCAAATATGCACGAATACCGAAAATCGTCCACCCAGAGTTGATGACATTTTCCCCGAATTCAGTTGACAACAAAGGGTTGTCGGAAGAACGCGCGGGTTCGATCTTGGGCGACGCCTATGAATCTACCAAAATTTTGACCGCTAGGAACAGCCCGGCAGACAGAACGACGAGGCCCAGGAGCTGATAGGTCGTCGGGAAGACGCCAGAGAGCGGGATGCTCACGAGAATCGCCACGCCCCGCTCCAGGTCGGGAAAAATCGAGGCACGCGCCGAAGATTTTAAGGATGCGGCTGCTCGCCTAGGCGTGCCCCGGCAGCAATACCTGGAAAAATCCGCGCGCCTGCTTAGGCTCAAATCCGACTTTTCAAGGACGATAAGAGGCTTCTGCGCGACTTTCAGACGGTCTTTCGTCGCTATCTGACGAGTATCGGATTCAATTCCTTTGAAACCTCGGCCTTACTGATCGACGAATACACATTCCTGCGACGCGTCACCATCAACAGTGTAGACCAAAGAAAGCGCATGCGTGCCGATTTCGGTAGCTTGGCCAGTGCCTGTATCCGCAACATCATCGCATTCACCTTGGTACCGCACGCCTGCAGGGAGAATTCTACGTACAGCAAGCATACGAATGTTTCTATATTCGACGAGCCGCTACAGCAGAATATAAATCGCCAGGATTACCTTGAGATATTCTATTGTGTGGCCGAGGTGACCAAGGGCGGTGGCTAGGTAATCATCGCCGCTACTGACGAATTCCACGACCCGCGTGCCCGCGCCCGTATGCTTGGGATGACAGTCATTGACTTCCAAGATCGATACGTCTTGCAATGATAACAACGCGTTTCCGAGTTTGAAGACCTGGCACCGGACCTGCCGACGATGAGGCGGCAGCACCGTTAACACGTCCGGTTTTTGCTCTCGCTACAAGTGTGTTGATGTCGCCTTAGGGCCAACTGCGGCCGGTTACCCCTCCACCTTTATCCACACATTTCCGTGAGTGTGTTTTGTGTTCGGGTGGTAGCTATGTGGTAGCTGGAGGTGTTGAGCGCACACAAAGAAGCCGCCCGTGAGGGCGGCTATCTTATTGAAGTATCTACCTTAATTTTGGTTGCGGGGGCCAGATTTGAACTGACGACCTTCAGGTTATGAGCCTGACGAGCTACCGGGCTGCTCCACCCCGCGACAGGGATATCGGACAAAAGTCCTTCGGGCATTCGCCCTCAGTGTACATTTTGTCCGGGTCTGGACGGTGAAGCTAAATCTCGAAGCAGTTGTTCGATTTAGCTTCGCATTTTATCTGGGGAACGCTTGAGGCGCGTCCCAGATATTAAAAAAGACCGGCAGCTTTGAGTGCCGACCGGTCTTTTAAGGTTTGTAATGAAGGGTATTCACTCTGGTGAGTGATCCAACTCTGTAATTGATAGACCTGGCGACGACCTACTCTCCCGCGCCTTAAGACGAAGTACCATCGGCCCTGGAGGGCTTAACGACCGAGTTCGGAATGGGATCGGGTGGGGACCTTCCGGCATAGCCACCAGGTCAATCAATTACAGAGCGAAGACATTATCTATATCACTTAAAAGTCCCTCGCTTACGCTCAGTGTACTTTTAAGTGGGCCAACAACGGCAAGCCCGCTCTCGAAGCGGTTCTTCGAGCGATCTTGGCATTATTGAGATGACATTGTTTGAACGACTTAGGTGTTGAACACCATAAATTTTGTAGAGGAACGATCAAGCCGATCGGATTATTAGTACTGGTTAGCTTCACTCCTCACGGAGCTTCCACACCCAGCCTATCAACGTGGTAGTCTTCCACGATCCTCAGCGAGACCTTGTTTTGAGGTTAGTTTCCCGCTTAGATGCTTTCAGCGGTTATCTATTCCATACTTAGCTACCCTGCTGCGCGGCTGGCGCCACGACAGGTCCACCAGAGGTATGTCCATCCCGGTCCTCTCGTACTAGGGACAGATCCTCTCAAGTCTCGAACACCCACGGCAGATAGGGACCAAACTGTCTCACGACGTTCTGAACCCAGCTCACGTACCACTTTAAATGGCGAACAGCCATACCCTTGGGACCTGCTCCAGCCCCAGGATGTGATGAGCCGACATCGAGGTGCCAAACTTTGCCGTCGATATGGACTCTTGGGCAAAATCAGCCTGTTATCCCTAGAGTACCTTTTATCCGTTGAGCGATGGCCCTTCCACGCAGGACCACCGGATCACTATGGCCGACTTTCGTCTCTGCTCGACTTGTCAGTCTCGCAGTCAGGCGGGCTTATGCCATTGCACTCGTCGAACGATTTCCGACCGTTCTGAGCCCACCATCGCGCGCCTCCGTTACACTTTGGGAGGCGACCGCCCCAGTCAAACTACCCACCACGCCATGTCCCGGACCCGGATATACGGGCCGCGGTTAGACGTCAGCAACAATAAGGGTGGTATTTCAAGGATGGCTCCACGAGAACTGGCGCCCTCGTTTCATAGCCTCCCACCTATCCTACACATGTTGATGCTAACGCCAAGGCGAAGCTATAGTAAAGGTTCATAGGGTCTTTCCGTCTGACCGCGGGAACCCCGCATCTTCACGGGGAATTCAATTTCGCTGAGCCTATGCTGGAGACAGTGGGGAAGTCGTTACGCCATTCGTGCAGGTCGGAACTTACCCGACAAGGAATTTCGCTACCTTAGGACCGTTATAGTTACGGCCGCCGTTTACCGGGGCTTCAATTCGCAGCTCTCACCACTCCTTTTAACCTTCCGGCACCGGGCAGGCGTCAGACCCTATACGTCGCTTTACAGCTTCGCAGAGCCCTGTGTTTTTGATAAACAGTCGCTACCCCCTAGCCTGTGCCACTTAGTTCTGGTTGCCCAGAGTAAGTCACGCTTATCCCGAAGTTACGCGTGTAATTTGCCGAGTTCCTTCAGCATAGTTCTCTCAAGCGCCTTGGTATACTCTACCTGACCACCTGTGTCGGTTTCGGGTACAGTCTCTGTATGAGTTATTTCCAGTGACAACGCCCCTGCAAGGACAATCCAATAAGCCCTTACAAGTTATGCCATCCGTCACTTCATACTGGCCCAGGAATATTTACCTGGTTCCCATCGACTACGCCTTTCGGCCTCGCCTTAGGGGCTGGCTAACCCTACGCAGATTAGCTTTACGTAGGAACCCTTGGTCTTTCGGCGAGAGTGTCTCTCACACTCTTTATCGCTACTCATGTCAGCATTCTCACTTCTGATACCTCCAGCCACCCTCACGAGTGACCTTCACAGGCTTACAGAACGCTCCGCTACCGCTTGCACTAAGTGCAAGCCCTAATCTTCGGCATATGGCTTTAGCCCCGTTACATTTTCCGCGCAGGATCGCTTGACCAGTGAGCTGTTACGCTTTCTTTAAAGGATGGCTGCTTCTAAGCCAACCTCCTGGTTGTCAATGCAATCCCACATCGTTTCCCACTTAGCCATAATTTGGGGGCCTTAGATGTAGGTTAGGGTTGTTTCCCTTTTCACCATGGACGTTAGCACCCACAGTGTGTCTGCCGGACAGTTCTCTTGGGTATTCGGAGTTTGATTAGAATTGGTACAGCTCGCGCCGCCCGCATCCATTCAGTGCTCTACCCCCCAAGGAATAAATCCGACGCTCTACCTAAATAGATTTCGCGGAGAACCAGCTATGTCTAGGTTTGATTGGCCTTTCACCCCTATCCACAAGTCATCCCAGAATTTTTCAACATTCACGGGTTCGGACCTCCAGTTGGTGTTACCCAACCTTCATCCTGCTCATGGATAGATCACCTAGTTTCGGGTCGTCATGCAACGAACTTAACGCTCTATTCAAACTCGCTTTCGCTACGCCTACACCTAACGGCTTAAGCTTGCTCGGCACATGAAGTCGCTGACCCATTATACAAAAGGTACGCTGTCACACCGCTTGGGTGCTCCAACTGCTTGTAGGCTTCCGATTTCAGGATCTGTTTCACTCCCCTTGTCGGGGTGCTTTTCACCTTTCCCTCACGGTACTTGTTCACTATCGGTCGTAGAGGAGTACTTAGGCTTGGAGGGTGGTCCCCCCATGTTCAGACAGGATTTCACGTGTCCCGCCCTACTCGAGTCTCTTGCTATTTGACGTCTACGGGACTATCACCCGCTATGGTCGACCTTTCCATGTCGTTCGACTTTATATCACAAGAGCACTGGCCTGGTTCCCGTTCGCTCGCCACTACTAGGGAAGTCTCGGTTGATGTCCTTTCCTCCGGTTACTGAGATGTTTCAGTTCACCGGGTTTGCCTAATAAACCTATGTATTCAGTTTATTATACCTTTCAACAACCAACTCACTTTAGTGCGATGCCAAAGGCATCGAGTTCCTCGCATAAGCTCGGGCGGCCGGTCGGCCTTGCCTCACCTGCGTGACAGGTTCGGAAAAGCAGATCGTCCACTTAACTTGCTCACTAAAATGAGAGGGCCGTAAAGGTGGGTTTCCCCATTCAGAAATAACCGGAT